>CATJJD010000146.1 GCA_949740385.1 uncultured Lachnospiraceae bacterium | reverse complement strand
GTTTCCGACGGGCATTCCCGCCGCCCTTGTCATCAGCTTTACCATTAATCCGGCGGGATGAATCATAAAGCCGCACAGCTCGATCCCGCCGTACCCGGCCGCCTTCATCCTCCGCATTGTGTCAAGCGCCTGTTTTTCGTTATTCATCACCGTTCCAAGCATAAACTGCTGCACTGCAGTGACCACTGCCCTCACCTCTTCCTGTCATTTCTGTCTTACTTTCGAATTCCCTGCAGAATGCGGTTGAGCTGCTTTACGCTCTCCCCGTCCACATTGCCCGCCTGCTTTAACAGACCAATCAGCGTCATTCTCCCCATCATCCGCTGCAGCCCCGGGTTATCCTTCACCGCAGATGCCACGTCGCCTCTGGAGGCCGCCGCCTTCGCCATCAGCTCGTTCACCACCGCACCGGCCTTCGGGTTCGCCTGCAGCTCCGCCAGCGTGTCGGAAACCGAAAAGCAGTCCGGGTCAAAGTCGTCCTGATCAAACCAGTTGACCACATCCTGTTTTTTCACAAACACGTAGTCCTTGTTCATCTCGTCGGATCTGCGCACCTCGATCGTATCGGAAAGTCCGCCGGCTCTCGCCTCGATGGTATGGACGCCGTTTATCGGCACGTCGAACCGGAAAATGCGCGCAGCCTGCTTCGTCTCCACCGGCACGCCGTCCACATACAGCGTCACAGCCTCAGCGTTGGAGTACACTTTAATCTCCGTCACAGCCTCCGGGCGCTCTGCGTAGCGCCTGCCGCAGATGTGCACCATTGGCGCTTTGTTCCAGGCAGCCTTGTACAGATAAAAGGCGTCCTTTTTCGTCTGCCGGTCAAAGGTGACAAGCCCTTTCTGGTTCTCGCCGTGCTTCCCGCCCTCATCGCGCCCGTCCGCCGCAAAGTCAAACATGTTCCACACATGAGTGGCCCACAGCCACGGCCGCGCCTCGATCATCGCCAGCATGTGCTCGTGATAAAGCGCCTGGTAGCCCTCCGTGTAGTCGTTTTTCTCCGGGGCCGGGCTCTGAAACTGCGGGTTCGCATGTGCGCCGTACTCGCTGAAGCCGATCGGACGGTCCGGGTATTTCCTGTGGAACTCGTCGAAAAATTCGTCGTTCTGCGAAAGCTCCCCCAGATACCATCCGAAGTAGAGATTGTAGCTGTTCACATCCGGTATGTCCAGAATCGGGCTGTCCGTCTCCAGCATAAACACGTTCGCCATGGTCGTCAGGCGGGTTTTGTCCATTTTGTGACAGAGCTCGTTTAAGAGCCTGTGGTTTTCCAGCAGATCATCGTTCACCGGGCTGGCCGCCGTAATCTCGTTGCTCAGCCCCCAGACGACAATGGACGGATGGTTATAGCACTGCGCAATCAGCTCCTCCATCTGAGTCAGAGTATTTTCGCGCCCGTCTTTCATGTGCATCGTAATGTAGGGAATCTCCGCCCAGACGATGATACCGTTCTCGTCGCAGAGATCGTAAAATTCCTGCGCGTGCTGATAGTGCGCCAGCCGCAGCGTGTTGGCTCCGATCTCAAGAATCAGCTCCATATCTCTTCTGTGATGCTCCGGCGCAAGGGCAGGCCCCACTCCCCTGCAGTCCTGGTGGCGGCTCACGCCCCGCAGCGGATAGTTGCGCCCGTTTAAGAGAAATCCCCGCTGCGGATCAATCTCGAAAGCGCGGCATCCGAACCGTGCGCAGACCTCGTCTCCGCTCGCAAGAGAGGCCCTTGCGGTGTAGAGATACGGATCGTCGACGCCGTCCCACAGATGCACCTTCTCAATCGTAAACTCCGCCGAACCGCAGCCGTTCTCCGGCGTTACCGTCTTACTCTGACCGTCCACCGAAACGGTCACGTCTCCCTCGCCCACCTGCCAGGTTTCCACGGTGACCACCGCCTTTTTTTCCGCCAGATCCACAACCGGCGTCACCTTAATGCCCGGCGCGCCGCAGTAAGACAGGTCAAAATGCACCGCCGGCACAACAATCAGGCTGACTTCCCGGTACAGGCCGCCGTAGAACGTAAAGTCCGCCTTCTGGGGATAGACATCGGTATTGTCGCTGTTGTCCACCTCAATGCAAAGCTCTCTCTCCTCCCCCGAAAGCCGCCCGGTAAGATCGACGCGAAAGGCCGAGTAACCGCCCCGGTGAGAGGCCAGAAGCTCACCGTCCCAAAACACCCGGGCGGACATGGCAGCTCCTGCAATTTCCAGAAAAATGCACGCGTCCTCCGGTACCTCGGGCCTTTTCAGCTTTTGCACATACCGGCAGGTTCCGCGGTAATAATCGTTTCCGCCGTCCTGCCCGTCCTTGGCGTTCCAGGTGTGGGGCAGACAGACCGCGCTCTCCTCCCCTTCCTTCACAAACGTCCAGCCGTCCTTAAGGGGCACAATGGTTCTCTTTAAATCACTCATAGAAATTCTCCTTTTCACATGTTGGAATCTACGTTTTTTATGCTATAATTAATGATAACACGACACAGGGAGGCCTGCTTATGGATACGGAAAAAAATCTCGCCCTTTTTCAGGAGCTGATCTGCTGCGGCGGCAATGTTTACACCTGGCAGTACGACCCGGAGGGAAATCTGCTCTCCTCCAACTGCCCCCACGAGGCGCTTTTCGGAGAAGCCTTCTCCATTCTTGGCTGTATGGAGCGGGCCCTCTCCCTCGGGTGGGGGGGCGAAGGGCCGCAGATCGTCGGCACGAGTTTCGGACTGCTCTGGGGCGTGGACTTCACCCGGGACTGCGGCAATTTTCTCCTCCTGCATGTGATCGGCCCCGTCTTCTCCTGCAATGTCTCCGCCCAGGATATTGAAAACGGCTTTAACCGCTATGCGGACCCCCGGTTCAGCCTCGCCTGGAAGCACAGGCTGGTGCAGGCCTACGAGGAAGTTCCCGTCGTCCCCCACCAGCTTTTCGTCCGCTACCTTCTCATGCTGCACTACTGCCTGACAGGCGAAAGACTGGACCCAGGCGACACGGCCATCCGGCAGTCCGTCTCCGCCTCCGCTCCGCCGGAGCTAAAAAGAGACCGGCACCGCATATGGATGGCGGAGCGCGCAATGCTGGACATGGTACGGAACGGGGACATCAATTACCGGAAGGCCTTAAATCAGTCGATTCTCTTAAGCGAGGGCGTCCCGGTGCGCGGCAGGGACCCGCTGCGCCAGGCGAAAACCTCCGTTACCGTCTTTATCTCCCTTGTATGCCGCGCGGCCATTGAGGGCGGCCTCTCACCGGAAGAAGCCTACGCCATCGGCGACTCCTGCATCCAGTCGGTGGAGGACGCGCGCACCTACGACGAGGTGCGCGCCATCCCCAACGTGATGTACGACGATTTCGTCCGCCGCGTGCACCGGGCCAGACAAAACCCCAGGCTTTCCTCCCCCATCGCCCAGTGCAGAGACTACATCCAGATGCATCTGGAAGAGAAAATCCGCGCCAGAGATCTCGCCGAACTTGTAGGCTACACGGAGTACTATGTCACCCACAAATTCAGAGAAGAGACCGGGCTGTCCGTAAACGACTACATTAAAAAGGCCAGAGTCGACCGCGCCAGAATGCTGCTTCGCTGCACCGACCTCTCGGTTCAGGAGATTTCCGAAAAGCTGGGCTTTGGCAGCAGAAATTATTTCAGCCGGGTATTTTCCGAAATCGCCGGCACGACCCCCGCGGAATACCGGGAAAATCCCCTGTGACGGCTACTGCATATGGGCCTCAATGACCTCATGGCGCGCCTCCTCCTTCTTTTCGGCGATGCGTTTCTGAACATTCACCATCTCCTCCCGGGTCAGGCTGCAGAAGCGCATGGCAACGAGGGTGCAGATCCAGCCGACGACGGGCATTCCGAATTTGACCGCCATCGTCACCCAGAAAATCGCGTCGGTACAGGGATCGCCGGGCTGCGGCATTGTCGTGCGGTATCCCACGGCGGCGGCCGCCCCCGTGGCAATGGTAGCGCTCACCGCCGTGATCACCTTGTCGATCAAGCTGTAGGTTCCGGTCACAACCGCAGGCACATAGCGGCCGCTCCGGTCCAGCTCATAGTCGATGGTATCCGCCATAAAGGCCGTATTGGCTGTCGTGATGCACATATTTGACCCGCTCTGGGCCAGGTTCAAAACCACATAGATCAGCATTGCCGGGCTCATCATGACAGCGATCTCCTTCGGGTCGATCACAACAAAAAAGACAAACGTGATTATGGTGATCACCATGCTGACTACGGTCCAGGTGACGATCCCTTTTCGGCTTCCGTGCTTTCCCGCGTACTTTGCTCCTACAGCGGCAAACAGTATGGAGGGGATCATGCTGACCACCGTAAGCATGGTGGCAATTCCCATATTTCCGATGACAATGCCGGAGAGCAGCGTGCCGATCACGGACTGGCTTGCGGTCTGCTGCGCCAGCTTGTCGGATGCATTGGCGACAATGTAGCACTGCAGCGGTTTATTGTGCGCCAGCACGTCTCCCATATCCCCGGGCTTTAGCTTCTCTTTCTTCCGGATTCCCGAAAAATACTCCGGCTTATCAAATGCTGACACCGAAATGCACACGAGCACCGTTCCGACCGCCGCAATGGAGAGACAGAGCACGCAGGCCGCCGTCAGAAAGGACTGGTTGTACTGTCCGCCGAACCTCGGCAAAAGCACCATGTTTAACACCATCATAAGCAGCATCGGCACAAGGTAGTTGAACACCGTCGTCCAGACGCCGATCATCGGGCGCTGCTTCGGGTCGTTGGTCATAATGGCAGGAATCGTCTGAGCCGTCATGTTGGATACGGTGTAGCCGATAATGTAGACCACATAAAAGAGCGTGAAGGTCACCCACCCAAAGCCTTTGCTGGAGAAAAACGTGAACATACACAAAAGGCCCACGGCCTCGATGACATACCCTGCCACCAGCAACACCCGCAGCTTTCCGAAGCGGGTGTTGACCCGGTCGTAGACAAACGCCAGAAGCGGGTCCGTAATTCCGTCCAGAATGCGGGTGCAGGTAAGTATGTAGCCCACCACAAGCGTCGATACGCCGTAGCCGATGCTGGCGCTGTAGCTTGCAAGCCCGATGAGCGAGTAGACGCTCATGCCCACAAGTCCGTTGCAGGCGTACAGAATGATCTGCCAGAGCTTCGCCCTGCGGTAAACGTTGTCCGGCCCGGCGGCATCCGGTTTCTCCGACCTGTTAACAATTCCCATAGTAAAATCCCCTTTCTCTTTTTGCATTTCATGCATTTTGCTGTAACTGGCCTGATTATATCCTGCCGTCTTCCAAAGAGAAATACAAAAATTCGTGTTTGCGTATAAAAATTCGTCTCAGTTTTTCAGATTCTTTAATTATTGAACACTTTACCCAATTTTTATACAGACAGCGCCCTGTTTTTATGTAATAATACAGTTATCAGATTCAGAAGAAGGAGGAACAATCGTGAAATTCGACAAAAGCTTTTTTATCGGGGCCGCCACAGCCGCCCATCAGGTAGAGGGAAATAACACCCACAGCGACTACTGGGCGCAGGAGCATATGGAGCACACCGATTTTCTGGAGCCCAGCGGCGACGCGGTGGACCACTACAATCGCTACGGAGAGGACATCCGCATCATGGCGGACGCCGGGCTGAACGCGTACCGCTTTTCGATCGAGTGGGCCCGCATCGAGCCGGCGGAGGGACAGTTTGACGAGAGGGAAATCGAACACTACCGCTCGGTTATCCGGACGTGCAGAGAGAACGGTATCGAGCCCATTGTCACGCTGCACCACTTTACAAGCCCGAAATGGCTGATTTCCAAAGGCGGCTGGGAATCGGACGATACGCCGGCATACTTTGCCCGCTACGCCCGGTACGTGGCAGCGCAGCTGGGAAGCGAGCTTCGTTTCGTGTGCACGATCAACGAGGCTAACATGGGCATACAGGTGGCCGCCATCGCGGCGCGCTACATGCAGCAGGTGCAGGCGATGCAAAAGAGCGGCGGCGCATCCGAAGGCACCGTGCAGATGGGACTGAACCTGGAGAAGATGATGGCAAACCAGAAGGCCGCGGCACAGGAGCGCATGGAGATTTTCGGTGTGGCAAAGACCGAATGCTTCACAAGTCCCCGCACCGAACACGGCGACGCCCTCGTCATGGAGGCCCACAGAGCCGCAAGAGCCGCGTTCCGCGAAATCTGCCCTCACGTACAGATCGGCCTGACCTTAAGCCTCCACGACATTCAGGCTCTGCCGGGCGGGGAGGAAAAGGCCAAAAAGGAGTGGGACGAGGAATTCACCCACTACCTTCCTGCCATTGAGGGAGACGATTTTCTGGGCATACAAAACTACACCCGCACCCTTATCGACGCTTCGGGATCGCTTCCCGCACCGGAGGGCGCAGAACTGACCCAGATGGAATACGAGTATTATCCGCAGGCACTGGAGCATGTCATCCGAAGGGCGGCGGAGGAATTTAAGGGAGACCTGATCGTAACGGAAAACGGAATCGCCACCGACGACGACAAAAGAAGAGAAGCCTTTATCGAGACGGCCCTCTCCGGCGTCTCGGCCTGTCTTACAGACGGCATCCCGGTGAAGGGCTATCTCCACTGGAGCCTGATGGACAATTTTGAGTGGCAGAAGGGCTATTCCATGACCTTCGGCCTTGTAGCCGTCGACCGCAGCACACAAAAGCGCAGCCCGAAGCCGAGCCTTGCGCTGCTTGGAAGCTTCACAGGGAGGTAACGAATGAAAAAATATTTCTGTAACCCCATCAATTTTCCGTACCAGTACCAGTTCAACGAAAAAGAGAACGGCTTTTCCCTGAACCGGGAGGCGGCAGACCCGTCCCTGATTCTCTTTAAGGGAAAGTACTATCTGTTTCCAAGCATGACCCGCGGCTTTCTCGTAAGCACAGACCTGGCCGACTGGAAGCTGTGCCCCCTTCCGGGACTTCCGGTGTACGACTATGCGCCGGACGTGCGCGTCCTGGGAGACTGGATGTACTTTAGCGCCAGCCGCCGGGGAACGGTCTGCGACTTCTACCGCACAAAGGCCCCGGAGAGCGGCGATTTTGAGCGCATCCCGGGAACCTTCGACTTCTGGGACCCAAACCTTTTTTGCGATGACGACGGCAGACTCTACTTTTACTGGGGCTGCAGCAATATGACGCCCATCTGGGGTGTGGAGCTGAATCCGGAAACGATGGAGCGCATCGGAGAACCGGTGGCGCTGATCGACAACCACAAGACGGAGTACGGCTACGAGCGCAACGGGGAGGACCATCACTACGATCCGAACAGCGGAGAAATCATGCAGCTTCTGAAGGCACAGACAGCAAAACAGCTGGGCATAAGTCCCGAGGAGGTCACGGATATCACGCCTGCCATCGAGGCCACTCCAAAACAGTACCGTCCTCTGTTAAAGGCCGCCCTCTCCGACAATCCCTACATTGAGGGCGCGTGGATGACGAAGCATGACGGACGGTACTATCTGCAGTACGCCTGCCCCGGCGCCCAGTACAACGTGTACAGCGACGGCGTCTGCGTGGGCGGCAGCCCTCTCGGACCTTTTACCGCCTGCCCCAGCAACCCTTACTCCTACTCGCCGGGCGGTTTCTGCCCGGGGGCGGGCCACGGCTCCACCATGGAGGACAAATCCGGAAACTGGTGGCATACAAGCACCATGCGCATCTCGGTCAATCACACCTTTGAGCGGCGCGTCGGGCTCTGGCCGGCGGGCTTTGACCCGGACGGGGAGCTGTTTTGCAACCAGCGCTACGGTGACTGGCCGCAGGCCGTCTGCGACAGCGTGCGCGATCCCTGGGAGGCCCCGGAATTTATGCTCTTAAGCTACGGCAGAGGAGCCTGCGCCAGCAGCGAAGACAAACCGGCGGCAAACGCCGTGGACGAGAACGTGCAGACCTGGTGGCGGGCGGCAGCCGACGATCCGGGTCCGTGGCTTTCGGTGGATCTGGGCAAACGCTGCACCGTCAACGCCGTACAGATTAATTTTGCGGACGACATGGGAACGGTGCCCGCGCTCCCGGAGGGCGCGCAGCTGGTGGGAGAGCCGGGGCGCGGACGCTATATCGACGAGCGCACCTTTTTCACACGCTGGCTGCTGGAGGGAAGCACCGACGGCGCTGAATGGTTCGTGCTGGAGGACAAAAGCAGCTGCGGCACCGACCTCACCCACGATCTCGTGGTTAAAGAGGAGGGAGTTTCTGCAAGATATATCCGCCTGACGGTGAAGGAAACCGCATATCACGCCAGCGCGTGCATCAGCGGACTGCGGGTGTTCGGCCGCTGCGACGGCCCCGCTCCTTCCCCTGCGGCCAATGTTTCGGCGAAGCGGACGGACGGCATGACAGCGCATGTAAGCTGGGACGGGGACGCCGTGGGCTACGAGGTGCTCTGGGGTCACACGCCGGAAAAATTGTATCACAGCTATCGGGTATTTGCTCAGACTGAGCTGGAAGTGCGCGCGCTTATGGCAAATGTGGAAAACTACTATGTGCGCGTCGATGCCTTCAACGAGAGCGGTATCACGGAGGGCACGGTTGTGCCGGTCCTGGTTTCATAAACATACAGGGGGCGGTTTTGCATCGGACATCCGCCCCTTTAACCTGCGGTCTTCTCAAAGGCGGCCCGCACGGCCTGCCCATTGTCGCAGATAATCAGAACCGCATATCTGCCGCTTGTAAACACGATGCCGTCGTCAATGCGCTTCACCTGCTCCGGTTCGTACTGTTCAAACAGCATGCGGCGGTCCTGTCGGTGTTCCTCGAGACTCTCTTTTGCCGCCTTGACGTCTGCGGCATCCTTCACCGCGATCACCGCGATCTCGTCCGCCAGCCCGTCCTCGGAGTAGCTCACGAAATAGCTGTCCACACTGTCGTAATCCATATCGGAAATATGGGAGAAGTTGCTTTCGGCAGCCGCCTCCCCGCTGCCGGCATTCAACATTGCCGGAAGACTCTCATCCGCCGCCTCCATTGCCGTCCTCAGATCATACATGCTGACTGTTTCGGCGTCCGCCTCCCCGGCAGCGCACCCGCATGTAATCATGGCAATCCAGATCAGCAGCTTACTCAAAAACTTTTTCATTCCCCGTCACCTCCAGACGCCGTTTGCCGCGTTCCCAGGCCGCCGCAGACGGCGCCCGTCTTTTTATACTGTCCCTTACCGTGTGTCAGTCCAGAATAACCTCCGTTATGACGCTGCCCGGAACCGCCTCCGCAGTATCACTGTTTTCTGTGCCTTTCGCCCCCTCGCCGCCCTCCGTCGGTGTGAGATCCGCAAAAGCCTTATTGATCATATCCTGAATTTCCTTCTGCTGTGCCTCCGTCAAAGCCCCTTCCCCTGCGCTGCCGTCCGAATTGTAGCCTCCGATATTAATGCAGAAAAGGTAGCTGTTGTCCTCCGTGTCCTGTATCCAGTTCCACGAATTCAGGCAGTACGGCATATTCTTATAATTGTTTGTCATCAGCGTGTTGTCCACAGCCGTGGTAATGGCGTCGACGATTTTTGCCTTCTCCCCGGTAATCTCCTCATTGAAGCCGATCATAACCGAGCTCTTTTTTTCATCCATCGCCTCCCGCAGCGCCGGTACCAGGTCATAGATCGTGTCGGCCTGCTTCTTCTCCTGCCAGGTCATATTGTACTTCAGCGAATCCGCCGCCGGAAAAAAGCTGTAATCCCAGCTCTGCTGCTGTCCCCACATCACATCCGTCATGTTAAAGTGAGCGTAGCTGTTCTGTCCGGCATCGGAATAAATATCGGTTATGTACCAGTCTCCGTCCAGCCGGACAAGGTTCCAGGTATGGTATTTTTCACTGTTGTGCGCCACCATGCACTCAATGTCCAGCATCTCCATAAAAAGGCGGAAGGTGGTGGCGTAGCCGACGCAGACCGCATTCTGATACTTTAACACACCGTAGGGCCTGTCGCAGTCCTCCTTCGTCCGCGGAATCACGGTGAGGGCTCCTCTGTCCTGCTGCAGCGAGGTCGTCATCCAGTCGTAGACCGCCTTCTCCTTCTCAAAATCCGTCATGCCGTCTGTGATCTTCATCTCAGAAAGAGCCGCCTCCGCCATATCCAGCGTCTCCTTCTGTTTGTCGTCAAGCCCCGACGTGTCGCCGGACCGAAACGCCTCCGAGATGTCCGTGGTCGGCACAATCTCATACTGCTCCGCGATAGTCACATAGTTTTCGGCAGTGGACACGTCTTTTGCCTCCTCCTGCTTTGCGATATAATCCTTCAGCGTAATAAGCGTGAAGGTCGACACGGCGGCGCTTCCCGCCACGCCGAGAAACAGCACCGCAGCCGCAAGCGCCCGGGCAAAAGAGCGCAGCCTCTTTTTCGGACGGCCGGAAACATCCGGCATACCGGTGTCCGCCGGCAGGTGTGGGACTTCGCATCCTGTCACATTCTTCTCTGTCATACTTCTCTTCCCCTCCTGCATATCTGCCGTTATGGTGCTTTTGATTATAGCACAAAAACATGTAAATATAAGGGACTTTCGTGAATTTTAAAAAAAGCTTAATATTCAGATAAGAAAAGAGCAGGAAGCGCCGCTTTTCCGGCACTTCCTGCTCATCCTCCCGTCGGTAGCCGGCCGCGCTTTTGCCGCAGCCGTCACTCCTCCTCTATATGCTCTCTCCCCTGCGCAATAATCGAGCGCACATGGTCGTCCGCCAGCGAGTAAAAGATTGATTTGCCCTCCCGCCGGTTTTTCACAAGCCTGCTCTGTTTTAAGATACGAAGCTGGTGCGAAATCGCCGACTGCGTCATGTTGAGGGCCGCCGCCAGATCGCACACGCACACCTCTGCCTCAAACAGAACAAACAGAATGCGGATGCGGGTGGAGTCTCCGAACACCTTAAACAGCTCCGCCAGATCGTACAGCTCCGTCTCCTCCGGCATTGTATTGTTCACAATTTCCAGAAGCTCACTGTGCACATGCGTCTCGCTGCAGCACTCCACCGGCACCGGACGATCCTTTTTTTCAAAATCCATACTTCTCTTCCCTTCTGCACGGCAGATGAAAACCAGCCGAAGCGCCCTGCTCCGCCGGTTTTCAACCGCAGATTATTTTCGACAGAACAGCACGCGGACCGCGTTGAGCACCGCAAGCACCATCACGCCCACATCCGCAAAGATTGCAACCCACATATTTGCAATTCCCACTGCCCCAAGCATCAGACACACAAGCTTGATGCCGATGGCAAAATAAATATTCTCGTACACGATGCGCATACATTTTTTCGCAATGCGGATGGCTTTCGCAAGCTTAATGGGATCATCGTCCATAAGTACCACGTCCGCCGCCTCAATGGCCGCATCCGAGCCAAGCGCCCCCATCGCAATTCCCACATCCGCACGGGTGAGCACCGGCGCATCGTTGATGCCGTCTCCCACAAAGGCAAGCACTTCCTTCTCCTTCTTCCCGGCAAGAATCGCCTCCACCTTCGCCACCTTGTCCGCCGGAAGCAGCTCGCTGTGCACCTCACGGATACCAACCTGTGCCGCAACCCGCTCCGCAACCGGTTTTGCGTCTCCCGTCAGCATAACCGTCCTCTGCACCCCGAGCCCCGCAAGCGCCTCCACCGCCTCCCTGGCGTGAGTCTTAATCACATCCGATATGAGAATATACCCTGCATATGCGCCGTCCATCGCAAGGTGCACCACCGTCCCTGTCTCACCGCACTCCCGGTACTGCGCGCCGACGCGCTTCATCAGCTTAACGTTCCCGGCGGCGACCATGTGACCGTCCACCTGCGCTGTGACTCCGTGTCCGCTGATCTCCTCCACATTCGACACCCGGGAGAGATCGATCTTCTCCTCCATGCGCTGCATGTACGCCCGCTGCAGGCTCTGACTGATGGGGTGCGTGCTGTGGCACTCCGCCAGCGCCGCATACATCAGCAGCCGATTCTCCTCCTTTGCGGAAGCCTTCCCGCTGCCGCCAAAATCCGGATGAATTCCGATCACCTCAAACACGCCCTGCGTAATCGTCCCGGTCTTGTCAAACACAACATATTTTGTCCTTGCCAGAGCTTCCAGGTAGTTTGAGCCCTTAATCAGAATGCCCTGAGCGCTGGCGCCGCCGATTCCCGCAAAGAAACTGAGAGGAATGCTGATAACAAGCGCACATGGACAGCTGATAACAAGAAATGTCAGCGCCCGGTAAATCCAGACGCCCCACTCCGCCGGCGCTCCCATAAAGAGCAGCCGTGCAAGGGGCGGCAGCACCGCAAGGGCCAGCGCTCCATAGCACACGGCCGGCGTGTAATAGCGCGCGAACCGCGAAATAAAATTCTCGGAGCGGGATTTCTTCGAGCTTGCGTTCTCCACCAGATCGAGAATCTTCGACACCGTGGACTCCCCGAATTCCCTTGTCGTCTGAATCCGCAGCACGCCGGAGAGATTGATACAGCCGCTGATAATCTCGTCCCCCGCTTTCACGTCCCGCGGGACGCTCTCCCCGGTCAGAGCTGCCGTGTTCAGCGTGGAATTTCCCTCCAGCACCGTCCCGTCGATGGGCACCTTTTCCCCCGGCTGCACCACAATGACAGTGCCCACTGCAACTTCGTCCGGGTCCGCCCGCTCCACCTTTCCGTCCCTTACAATATTGGCGTAATCCGGGCGTATGTCCATCAGCGCACTGATATTGCGCCGGCTCTTTCCCACCGCATAGCTCTGAAACAGCTCGCCGATCTGGTAGAACAGCATAACCGCGACGCCCTCCCGGTACTCCCTTAGAAACATCGCACCGACCGTGGCCACCGCCATCAGGAAATTCTCGTCAAACACCTGACGGTTTAAAATGCCCTTTCCCGCTTTTTTAAGTATGTCGCCGCCGATAATCAGATACGGAATCAGATAGAGCGCAGGGGAAAGAAACGGAGGAATCACCGTCAGCTCCTCGATGATCCAAAGCGCTCCGACAAGAACGGCCGCCACAATAATCCTTACAAGCACCTTCTTTTGCTTACTGCTCATAAAAAACCTCCGCGCTTACAGATATATCTCGCAGTCATCCTCCACTCTTTTGCAGCTCTTAAGCACATCCTTCATTACCGCCTTATGGTCCGCGCCCTCCTCAAACTCCACGTTCATCTTAAGCGTCATGAAATTGACGGTGGCATCCTTCACCCCGGCCGTCGCCTTTGCCGCCTCCTCCATCTTGTTTGCACAGTTTGCACAGTCCACTTCAATCTTGTATGTTTTCTTCATTCCGTTGTCCTTTAGCGGCATTTTCCGCATCCCTTCTTATAATTTTATCGCAAACATATGAACAATTATTCATATGTTTGTGTCTATTATATCACGCAAATCAGAAATGTCAAGCAAAATATGCCCGGCCGTCAACGGCTGCCGGCAGCGCTGACGAAAGCCGGGCATAAGAATATGTACCCCGGCGGTTTTGCCGGGGTCACTCTGCCAGTCCTTTACCTCTTATTACGCCATGCCGTTCACAGTCTTGTACTTGTACAGCATCTCCGCGTGGTTCTGCTCCTCCACCTGAATGTCCGCAAGAAGCTTTCTGATTTTTGTATCGCCAAACACAAACACGTCGGTGTTGTATGTGCCGGACACCATTTTCTCCGTGCCGATGCAGTCGGTCGCAAGGACGCAGTAGTTCTTTTTGTCCTCCGAATTCGTCATG
Organism: uncultured Lachnospiraceae bacterium; assembly: GCA_949740385.1. Classification (GTDB taxonomy): domain Bacteria; phylum Bacillota; class Clostridia; order Lachnospirales; family Lachnospiraceae; genus Roseburia. Next base: position 14,707 of record CATJJD010000146.1, on the reverse strand, counting down.
GAGCTGTAGGTCGCCTTCGGCTGATACTGCGCGCCGTCACGGTCGTTGCAGTTGCAGCTCGGAACCTTTCCGCTTAAAATCTGTCCGAGGGAATCGTAGGGCTCCTGCTCCTTGCTGCCAAGCTCCGTAAACAGGTCCTGCAGCACCGGGTCCTTTGCCTCTCTGGAATAGCGCCTGTACTTCTCAATACAGCTCTGCTCCTGCTGGCGCAGATCATCGATGATCGTTGTCTCTTTTTCCGTTAATACCATAATCGCACCTCTTTCTTACTACTAAGATCTGACAATTCTAGTATGAGAAAGAAGCGCGGCTTTTATACGGATTACTTTTTCTCAAAATCGCGTATAAACGGCCTCCGGCACTCCGGTACCTTCGCCCGCCGCATTATTTCTTGTCTCATTCTTCCGGTTCTGGTAAAATAATAAAGAAAATCGGTCTCGGCACACCGCAACAGCGGAGGATTGTACCTATGAGAAAAAAAGATCTGGCGCTTGAAGTGATTCGGCGTTTAAAAGAAGCTTACCCGGACTCCGGCTGCACGCTGGAGTATCAGATACCCTGGAAGCTGCTGATCAGCGTGCGGCTGGCCGCCCAGTGCACGGACGAGCGCGTGAACCGGACTGTCCCGCTGCTCTACGAAAAATTTCCCGACGTAAACGCACTGGCGGAGGCGCCCGTCGAGGAAATCGAGTCCATTGTGCACCCCTGCGGACTCGGAAAAAGCAAGGCGAGAGACATAAGCGCCTGCATGAAGGAGCTTCGCGACAAATATAACGGACAGGTTCCGGATGACTTCGACGCTCTGCTGTCTCTGCCGGGCGTCGGCAGAAAAAGCGCCAATCTTATCATGGGCGACGTGTTCGGCAAGCCCGCCATCGTCACCGACACCCACTGTATCCGCCTCTGCAACCGCATCGGGCTGGTGGACGGCATCCGTGAGCCGAAGAAGGTGGAGATGGCTCTTTGGAAAATCATTCCTCCGGAAGAAGGCAACGCGCTCTGCCACCGGTTCGTCGATCACGGACGGGCTGTCTGTACCGCCCGCACGGCGCCGCACTGTGACGGCTGCTGCCTGCAGGAGATATGCCGGAAAAATATTTAGATCAAAAACGGGCTGCAGACGCTGTGAAATCCATCACATTGTCTGCAGCCCGATCATTTCTCCCCGCCGCTACAGCCGGAATCTGCCGGCCTCCTCGTTCTGCCGGTGGGACAGCTCCACCAGTCCCTGCGTATCCTCGTTGCACTCGCTGATCGTCTGTGCAAGAAGCATCATGCTGGCGCTCGTCTCCTCCGTGGACGCCGCACTCTGCTGTACAACGCTCGCAAGATTGTTCACTGAATCCGTTACAATCTCCTTGAGAGAGCTCAGCACATCCGTCTGGGTGCCGATCTCGCCCGTAACCTCTTCCACCAGCGTGATCTCGCTTCCGAGATGCTCGAAAGCCGTCCTTGTCTCCGCCAGCCGCTCCTGCTGCTTTTGTACGTTGATCGTCACCTCGTTCATCTTGCTGACCGAGACCTCCACATTGCTGATCAGCTCCTTTACGATACCCTCGATCTCCTTCGCATTGCCCGACGACTCCTCCGAGAGATTGCGGATCTCCTCCGCCACAACGGCAAAGCCCTTTCCGGCCTCTCCCGCTCTCGCCGCTTCAATGCTTGCGTTCAGCGACAGAAGGTTCGTCTGGGACGCCAGTCCTTTGATGATCTCAACCGCCTTGTTGATGTTGGCCGCGGAGTCGTTGTTGCGGTTTGTCTGCTCGGATACCATGTCAATGGCCTCAATGGTGAGCTGCGTGATCCGGTGCAGCTCCTGAATGCTGTCGGAAGCCACCGCCGCATGCTTCATCATATCGGATACCGTCTCCTCCAGCTTGCCCACATCTCTCTTCTCAATCTCAACCACGTCGCCCAGCTCCCGGATCTTATCGTTCACCGTCTCCGTCTCGCTGGCCTGGTTGGTTGCTCCCTGCGCCAGATCCTCAATGGCCTGGTTCGTATCCCTTATGCTTCCGGAAATGGACTCAAATTTCTCGCTGAACTTCTCGCTGCTGGCATTTAACGCCTCCCCGGTATGCTTGACATTGCCGAGCATTCCCGCCAGAGAGCTCCTGACATCCTCCAGAGAACGGGCCATCTTTCCGATCTCGTCCGCGCGCCCAAGCAGAACCGGATTGACGGAAAAGCTCAGATCGCCGGACGCCGCCTGCTGCAGATTGCCCTCCACCATCTTAATTCCGCGGGTAATGCGCATACCGCCCATGGCTGCCAAAAGCAGCGCTGCACCCAGAATCACAAATGCCAGCACGCCGTAAATAATGAGCATCTGCCGGAATTCCTCCGTGATATGTACCTGCATGCCCTCAATTTTTTCGTTCATCTCATCCACGTAATTGCCGGTGGCCACCGCCCAGCCCCACGGCTCGAACATCTGGGAATAGGCAAGCTTCGGCGCAACCGTCACGCCGTCCGCCTTCGTGAAATAAAATTCGTTAAAGCCGCCTCCGGCCTCCGCCGCCGCCACAACGCTCTGTGTAACCTTCACACCGTTCTGATCGGTCAGCTCGTACCGGTTGGTCCCCTCCTGATCGGTCAGAATCGGATGGGCAACCAGCACATAGTCGGCCCCGTCGATCCACAGATACCCGGACGAATCGTCCCGGTAGCGCATGGCACGGACCGCATCCGCCGCTCTCTGCTTTGCCTCCGCCTCCGTAAGCTCTCCTCTCTGGCTTTTGTCATAAAATTCCTGTACCACTGCCAGCGCCCCCTGCACCTGAGACCTGATCTCCGTCCGGTAGCCGTCCAGCATTGCGTCTCTGTAGTTCTCCGCCGACTCGGTCATCGATCTGTTCAGATAGTAGATGCCCAGAGAGGCCAGGACAACTGCCGGAATCGTTATCATAACAAAGATAATTGTTATCAGCATTCCTGTGAGACTCTTAAATCCTTTTCTTTTTGTTTCTTTCATCTGCCTTGTTCCCCCACATTTGTTCATATTCACTATTTTCAAAATTTTTTTCACATTTAATTATACACTTTTGTCAAATAAAGTCAATGAACAATCCGTCCTATCCCGGGAATTCATCGGATCTTCTTTCCGTTTCGGCGCCATTGGCGTCCCTTGCAGACACCGTTGCATATCCTCCGGCATCGGAGCCGAAAACACAAGCCGTTCGCCGCTTATCGGATGCCAGAAACGCAGCCGGCAGGCGTGAAGCGCCTGCCGGTCCATATCGGCCGGAGCGCAAACCCCCGCTTCCCCGGATGCTGCGCCGGAAGGCTCCCGGCGGTCGGTCTGATTGGCCCCGTACAGAGGATGGTACAAAAAATCCCCGATCAGCGGATGCCCGATGTATTTCATGTGCACCCGGATCTGATGCGTGCGCCCGGTTTCCAGCACAAGGCGCACAAGAGAGCTGTCACGGTATTCTCTCAGCACCTCATAGTGGGTGACGGCGAAATCCCCGCGCTCAAAATCCACCGTGCGCTCCAGGCATCTGCTCTCCTTCCGGGCAATGGGCGCGCGGACAGTCCCGGCGGCCGGGCAGGGCACGCCGTCCACAACCGCAAGATACTCCCGCTCAATCCAGGGCCGCCATCCGCCCGCTCCGGCAGATCCTGCGGACTTCTCCGCCGCCATCCGCCCTAAAATGGCGGCGCTCACCATATGCTTTGCCACAATCGTAAGCCCCGAGGTATCCCGGTCCAGCCGGTTGATGCACCGGTACACAAAAGGCTCCCCGCGTTCCTCATAAAGCCAGGCCAGCCCGTTTCCGAGAGAGTTGTCAAAATTGTTCCGGGATGGGTGCACCGGCATCCCCGCGGGCTTGTTAATCACAAACAGATCCTCGTCCTCGTAGACAATCTCAAACGAGAGCTTCACCGGAACAATCTGACCGAAGCACTCCCGCTCCCGAATCCGCACCATAAGCCGGTCTCCGTGCCCGATTACGCTGTTTAGCCTTGCACACATACCGTTTATCATGATGCTGTCTGCGTCTTTTTTCAGATTCACAAGATTCTGCACGGAATATCCCTTTGCTTTTAAAAAACCGCTGACCTTCTGCCCGCCGGAAGGATGCGCGATCGTGTATGTAATCTCCCGCATTTAACCGCTCCTGTCAAGAACTCTTTTCTCCGTTTTAAACCGGATCAAAACCGCCGCAGGCCGCTCGTCAAAGCCCGCTGTTTCCCGTAAATTGTACCACAAATATCCCGGCAGGAAAACCGCTTTTCCCGAATCCCCGCCAATTCCAAAAAAAATCCCGTCAAATTTTCATCCCGATATTGACATCCGGCTTACCGTGTGTTATGTTTACTACGACAGACATAGTACGACAGTCGTATCACATCTGTCGTAGTACGATTATCACAGTACGACTGTCATAGTACGATTGTCGCAGTATGACTGTCGCAGTACGATTATCGCAGTATGACGGTCACGATATGACTGTCGCAGTATGACGGTCACAGTATGACTGTCATAGTACGATTATCATAATATGTCTGTCACAGTACGGCTATCAGCAGAAAAAGGAGGATGCATATGACAGGTATCAGCAGCGATGTCATTCGCGGCTACAACGACACCATCATCCTCTGTCTCCTGTTAAACCGCCCGTCCTACGGCTACGAGATCTCAAAGCAGATCAAGCAGATGTCCAACGAAAAGTACGTCATCAAGGAGACGACGCTCTACTCCGCCTTCACGCGCATGGAGAAGAACGGCTACATCGAATCCTTCAGCGACCAGGACAACGCCGCGGGCAAGCGCCGCACCTACTATCGCATCACTGATCTGGGACGCCGGTATTACCGGGACAAATGCGACGAATGGCTGCTCACACAGGAGGTAGTGGAAAAATTTATTTTAAGGCAGCAGGATGCCGAAAAGGAGAAAACATATGGAAGCAATCCGCAATTATCTTGAAACCATGTTCCTGAATCTTCCGAACACCCCGGAAGTGTACAAAGCAAAAGACGAGCTCTGGCAGATGATGGAGGACAAATACACCGAGCTGAAGGCAGAGGGCAAAACCGAAAACGAGGCGGTGGGCATCGTCATATCCGAATTCGGCAACCTGGACGACCTGGCCAAGGATCTGGGCATCGACCGCTACATGCAGGAAAACCCGCTGCCGGCCGGAAAAACCTTTACCCTGGAGGACGCAAAGCGCTACCTGAGCGACTATTCCAGACACGCCTTTCTGATCGCTCTCGGCGTGATGCTGTGCATCCTGTCCGTATGCGGCCCGATCTTCTGCGAGGCGGTATCCGCCGCGTCCGGGCACGATCACGTAAGATATATGGAAGCCATCGGCGCATCTGTCATGTTTTTCATGGTAGCCATCGCCGTCGGCCTGTTCATCTACTCCAGCGTCACCATCGGCCGCTGGAATTACATGAAGCGCGAGCGCTATGTGACGGATTTCGCCACAACCGAATACCTGCACCAGCGCCTGGAAAGCTACAAGCCGACCTACGCACTGCTTCTCACTGTCGGCGTGATCCTCTGTGTGATCTGCTTCGTACCGGCAATCTTTCTGGACGCGTTTTCCGGCTACAGCCCCTTCTGGAATCAGTCCTCCGGCGCTTTCACCTTCATCCTCGTGGGCATCGGCGTATTTCTGATCGTGATGGGCGGCATAAGGATGGGAAGCTACAACACGCTGCTGCGGTTAAACCAGCAGAACACCGTGGGCGGCAACTACACAACCTCACAGCAGAACAGCAAGCAGTACACAAACAGCACTGTGGCGGCAATCATGTCCGTCTACTGGCCGACCGTCACCTGCCTGTATTTAATCTGGAGCTTTCTCACCTTCGACTGGTATATCTCCTGGGTAATCTGGCCGATTGCCGCCATCATCAGCTCGCTGATTAACAATCTTATGAAAAATTAAGGGGGATCAATTATGAAAAAAAACGTTTACCTTACCATACTGACAATCATAACCGTATTCTGCATCATATTCGGCAGCGTCTACCATATTCTCGGATGGGGTTTTTCCTTCCTGGACGCCCTGTTCGATCTGCCGCATTTTTCATTTGATAAGGACTCCGCCGGTCCCCTCTCCGACTCCGGCGAAATTGAGCTGGACGATTTCACATCCATTGATGCGGATGTATATGTCATGGATCTGACAATCGAATCCGCAGACCGGGCCTCCATCAGCTTCAGCGGCCACTCGAAATTAAAGCCGAAGTACGAAGTGAAAAACGGAACCCTCTTTCTGACACAGAACAACTTCCGCAATATGTGGGGCAGCAAAAAATGTTCCGTCACCATAACCGTTCCAGAAGATCAGTACTGCGACCGGTTCGACATCCAGATGGACGTGGGCAACATCGACATTATGGACACAGACGGAGAAACACTTGAACTGTCGGCGGATGTGGGCGACATCGACATTACCGGCTGCAGCTTCCACAATATGGACATTCAGTCGGATGTGGGCGACATCGACGTGGATAACTGCGATTTTCTGGCGGTAAACATCGACTGCTCCGTCGGAGACATCTGCGTAAACAGCGCCGCAGGCCTGTCGGACTACTATATCGACTTGAGCACCTCCTTCGGCGATGTGGAATACAACGGCCGCGAATACCACCGCAGCTACTCACAGAACGGCTCCGTAAACGGACAGGAAGTGGTGATCTCAAACGACACCGGCGATGTGGAGCTGTCCGACCGCTAGAACGGCTCCGCCGTAAACGCAGCCACCCCGCAGCCCTGCGGCAATTTTGCCGCGGCTGCGGGGTGACCCTCTTTTATCTGGCCAGATATTATTGATTACACCGCTTTACAATGGCGCACATATCCTCCCACTTCTCTTCCATATCCGCAACCAGCTTAAACTGTGTCCGCGCGCGGTCCAGATTGTGCCCTTTTCGGTGTATTTTAAAATAAGTATCACCCTCGAGGTAGTCCGTCAGAAAACGAATCCCACACTCATAGGTCATAAGCTTTGCCCCCATCGGAAGCAGCGCAGCCTCGATTTCCGTCAGACTGCCGGCGCAGCCCTTCAGATACCCTTCGGTAAACGCCTCAAACAGCGACAGATCCAGCTCCACTCTGCCGAGATCCGTCTCGTCCTCCTCCCCGGTGCTTGCGCCAAAACGAATCGAATCCCCGAAATCGTAGTGCACAAGTCCCGGCATAATCGTATCCAGATCAATGATGCACAACGCCTTCCTGCTGACCTCGTCAAACAGAATATTGTTCAGCTTCGTGTCGTTGTGGGTCACCCGAAGCGGCAGCTCCCCCCTCTCCAGAAGATCCGTCAACACCGATGCTTCGCCCCCTCTTGCAAACGCGAAAGCAAGCTCCGCCTCCACACCGGCGGCACGCCCGCACACATCCGCTCTCGCCGCCTTCTCCAACGCCCGAAAACGGGTCGGCGTGTGATGAAAATCCGGTATCGTCTCATGCAGCTTCTGCGCCGGGAAATCCGCAAGCATTCTCTGAAAATTGCCGAACGCAACCGCACTGTCGTAGAAATCCTTCGCACTCTCCACCTTCTCCAGGCAGATACTGCCCTCGATAAACGGAAAAATTCTCCAGCAGCCGTCCTCTTCATCCCGGTAACAGTGTCCGCCGTCCCTTGTGGGAATCACCCGCAGCGTTTCACGCTCCGGGTCCCCTCCGGCGGATGCAATCACAGATCTCAGATACGCCGTCACATTCACAATATTTTCCATCAGCTCCCCGGGCTTTCGGAAAATGTGATGATTGATCCGCTGTAAAATATACCTTTTCCGAGCGCCCCCCGACGCCTCACAGGTAAATCGAAACGTATCGTTTATGTGTCCGTTCCCATAAGGGCATACCTCTGTCAGCCCGCCCTCCAGGGCAAACCTTGAGACAATCTGTTCCGCTGTGTCTAATTGCAGCTGTTTCACACTCATAAGCACTCCTTACAGTCAATCCACTGCATCTGCATCGGCTCCATGTCAAGACTGCGGACAAGCCTTCCCTCCACATAAAGCTCTGTCTGCCGCCTTTCCCTGGAATTGTTGATCACTGCAATCCTGCCGGTCTCCTCAAACACGGCAAGCTCTGTGTCCACATTCGATACATAATACTTCTTCATCTCCGCCTCCTGGTGCGCCGCGTAGTAGATCGCGCGCAGCAGAATGCGGCAGTTCTGCGGAGAATACGGCAGCCCGGCAAAGTAAACGCTTCTTCCCTTTCCGTACTCGTTGACTACCAGACGACTGTATTTTCCGTCCATATTCAATATCTGATAATGCTCGCCCTTCGCATAGATTCGGCTCTTCCCTTCTCCGAAATCAATCTCACCCTCTATGTCCTCCAGAATAAAATGGTTCGCATCCATCTCGTTATACTTGTCGGTGCTCATGGAAAATCCAAGCTCGCGGTCTACCCCCATCACATCCGCAAGCTGGAAATACCGCCCCTGATACTGGCAGGCACTCGGCTCTCCCACGCCGATAAAGCCGCCGCCCTCATCCACAAATCTGCGGATCGCGCAGACAACCCTCTCGTCCTTCCAGTTTTCGGCGCCGCTCCAGGACGTGTAAGCATCTCCCGCATTGATAATCACGCGAACAGACGGATCAATTCCCTTTCGCACCTCATCAAAGGTGATAAATTCCACATCAAACGGCATACCGCTCAGACACTCGATCACACCCACATAGGAGTAAATCTCCCGGTACCACAGCGCATGGTGCACCTGGTTGGCCATCCACCGCCTCAGATTGCCCCAGCAGTTGAGTATTGCCACCTTAAACGGCGCGGTGTACGCCGGCTCCTGCATACTGGCGTGAATCTGGCGGAATTCGTCCACCACCCGGTTAATCTGGTCGATAAAGCCCGGCCATTCGCTGGCCAGCTTCAAGTATCCGCCGTATCCGATCCGATCCAGCGGTGAGCGCAGAATCGCCCGTCTCGCCTTCATCCAGTTGTCCTGTGCCTCCGCGATCGGGTCCCCACCCTCGCAGAACACATCCGGGAAAAAGTACGGCAGAAGCCGCCCTTCCGTGTACCTCACCCCTTTAATATCGGAAATCATCCGCAGTGTAACGCCGTCCCCCACAGACCCCACAACCGCGTCCAGTCCGATGTCCTTAAAATATTTGCCGAAAGGCTCCGTCCCGATCCAGTGATCGCCGAGAAACATCATGGCTTCCTTCCCGTAGCTGTGAACAATGTCCACCAGCTCCTTCGCCAGCTTACACACCTCGATCTGCTGGAACTCAATGAAATCCTTAAATTCCTTCGACGGCACCCGGAAAATCGAATTGTGGTACCCCTGATCCACAATATATTCCGGCCGGAACTTATAGCCCGCCCACTTCTCAAACTGCTCCAGAATATACGGGCTGACGCTGGCGCTGTAGCCGAACCACTCCACGAACTTCTCCCGCTTCTGATCGTCAAAGGTCAGCGTAAACTGGTGGAAAAACGTGGTAAACCTTACGACGTCCACCTGCGGGTTTTCCTCACACCAGCGCCGCAGCTTCTCCTTCACATACGCCTGGGTCTTCGGCTGCCTCACATCGTAGGTGAGCTGATGAGGCGCGTCCTTCCAGTCGTTTGTGATAAAATTGTACATGTGCACCGGGTCCCAGATCAGAAACGCGAGGAAGCTCACGGTATACTCATGATACATAACCGCATCAATGACGACCTCCCCGGTGTCTTCGTCGTACTTCCAATGCTCTGGCGGCACAAGCTCTCCGGTAGTCCGGTCGATTACCTCCCACCAGCGCTCCGGTGAATCAATGGTATTCACCTTAAGCTGCTCCGTATGAAATCCCTTCATCAGCTCGATGCGCAGCACGCTGTCTCTCGCCGTCACACGGTCGCTGATCAGGTACTCCTGCTGGATCTCCTCCGGATTCTGCATTGCCCAGTCATTGTCTTTTCTCGTCGTATAGTAGGTCGCATAGATCTTTGCATTCTGGCTTAACAGCTCCTGCGGCATCTCCGTTCCGTCACAGTCTCTGAGGGCGTCCGCCCCCAGAAGCTCCTTTAAGCGGATCGTCTCCGCAACCATATCCACGTCGGTCGGCAGTGTCAGCCTTCCTGTATTTTCCCGGCTCATTCCCCATCTCCTCCCAATATAAGTCAAATCATGCTGCTATTGATATTTTCTGTTGTACAGGAAAAGAAGCACTAATATTCCTGCAAGGCCGACAAGCATCGTCAGAAGGCCAACCGGGCCGATATTGCGCTGCCCGGTCACAATCAGCGCCATACTTCCCAAAAACACAAGCAAACAGATAATTCTGATGATCCACTTCATAGCGTCCCCTCCTTATCCCTTCAGTCCGCCCAGGCTCATGCCCTGCGTCAGCTTCTTCTGAAGCATCATGTACAGAATCAGAGTCGGAAGCATGACGATCACGAGACCCGCATAGAGCTGTCCGTAATTTGCCGCCGCCTTCTGGGCCTGCATCAGCTGCATCAGACCTACCGGAAGCGTCTTCGCATCCTTCGTGAGCAGAGTCATCGAGATAATGTACTCATTCCAGAAGGACAGGAAATTGAACAGAATAACCGTGATAATACTCGGCAGTGCCATCGGCATCATAATCTGCACCATCGTCCGGAAATATCCGCTTCCGTCCACATATGCCGCTTCCTCGTAGTCCTTCGGTATTGTGACAAAAAAGCCCGACAGCAGGTAGATGGTAAACGGCAGCGCCGTCGACGCATACACAAGCGCCACGATAAACAGGTTGTTCAGAAAGAACGAACCGGCTCCGACGGACTTTAAAAATTTGTCCGCATCCACAAACATCAGGAAAATCGGGACAACGATATAGTTGACATTGATAAACAGTCCGCCCATAAACATGACGTTGATCAGCTAACTTTCGCGGAAGCGGTATCTCGCAAGGGTGTACGCCGCCGGAAGCGCAACCACCAGGAGAATTACAAGTGCAAGCGCCGTCACAAGAATCGAGTTCAGAAAGTACTCGCCCATCTTCGCCTTCTCAAAGGCGTCGACAAAGTTCTGGAAATACAGTCCCTTCGGCATCGTCCACGGGTTGCCGTAAAATTCGGAGTTCTCCTTGACGGACGCAAGAAACACCCACGCCACCGGCACGATAATCGAGATGGCCAGCGTCAGCAGAGCAACATAGATAAAAAGCTTATATAAAGTATTTACGCTCATTTCTTTTCTTTTTTTCATATGCCCCTCCTAAAATTCCAAAGGTTCGCGCTTTGTCGCATAATTGACAACCGCCGACAGTCCAAAGGAGAATAAAAAGACAACCACTCCGATCGCCATACCGTACCCGTAAGAGGAATTGGTGTAAGCCTGCTTATACATATAGCTCAGGAAAACCTCCGTCGCCCCGTCCGGTCCGCCGCCGGTGAGCGCCTTGACAAACAGGAAGCTTAAGTTGATCGAGCTGATAACAAAGAATGTCAGAGTCGTCCGCACATTGGTCCAGATAAGCGGCAGCGTGATGGAGAAAAACTGCTGTATCCGCCCCGCGCCCTCCAGATTCGCCGACTCGTAAAGGCTCTCCGGCACGCTGGCCATACTGGCCATGTACATAACCATATAGTAACCGATCGCCTGCCAGATCATGGCGATCACCAGACTGTAAATGACAAGCTTCTGGTCTCCCAGCCACAGGATCGGGTCACTGTCAGCCCCCCGGAAAATACCGAGAATGCTGTTTAACAGACCGTTGTTCGGATCATAGATCGCCGAGAAAATTGCCGAGATTACCACAACCGACAAAATATTCGGTATGTAGAACACAATTCGGAAAAAGTTCTGTCCCCTGATCTTCTCCCTGGAAAGAATGGCCGCAAAAATAAGGGACAGCGCCATCGTCACAATCGTCACGCAGACGATCAGAAGAACGGTATTCTGGAAAGAGCGGAAAAAATTGGCGTCCTCAATCAGAATCTTAAAATTATTGAATCCCACAAACTCCTTGTTGTTCGAATACCCGCCCCACTTGTACAGCGACATTTTAAATACGTTGAACGTCGGGATCAGCATAAAAATAATAAACAATATAACAGCCGGCGCAACGCATACCCCAATAAACACGCTTCTTGCCCTGCTTTTTTTCATACCCGCACCTCCACTTCCCACGCCATTTTTAAAAGGGGCGCCTCAGCGGCAGAAGCCCCCGAAGCACCCCTTGCATGTCTGGTTCAGTTTTTATTCCATTGCATCTCTCAGCTTATCGCTCGCCTCTTCCACAGCTGCCTGCCACTCTGCAACTGTCTTGTCGCCGCTTACGATACTGTTTACCGTGCCGCAGAGGGTATCAAGCATGTTCACGCCCTCAACCGGTGCGGTTGCAGCAAAGCCGCCCATAACAGCGGTTGCTCCGTTGTCATAGATGCTGTAGAACATCTTGTTGTCGCCCTCAAGGTAATTGCTGACACCTGCGATCGGCTGGATCGCTGCGGACTTTGCAAAAATCTGCGCCGCCTCATCCGAGTACATATATGCAACAAATTCCTTTGCCATATCCTGGTTCTCGGCCGCTGCCGGAATCCACATCTGCTCAAACCAGCAGAACGAGCATCCTGCACCGCCTTCGTTCACTGCCGGGATCGCCATAAAGCCCCACTCGAAGCCGTCCGCTCTCGGAGCCTCCGCCATCTCGCCCGGAAGCCAGGTTCCGTTCGGGCAGAAGATTGCCTTATTGTCAAGAATCAGCTGCTGATTCTTTGTAAAGTTGTCGTTGTTTGCATTCGCAACGGTCGTTGACTCGGTGTATGTGCCGAGCTTTTCGATCAGGTTGAACACCTTCGTCGCGTTCTCGCTCTCCCAGATGCCGTCCTCATAGGTCATACAGCTGTTGAAGAAGTCAGAGCCGCCTGCGGAAGACAGTGTCGCGTAGGTAAACGCATCGAAATATCCGGTTGTCGGATATGTAAACAATGCGATGCCCTCTGCCTTAGCCGTCTCTCCGAGTGCCCACATCTCCTCCCATGTGGTCGGAACGGTCCAGCCCTTCTCCTTGAAGAGACCTGCGTTGTAGAACAGTCCGCAAGGGCTGTAGAACATCGGTGCGTAGTATGTCACGCCGTCGCCGTAAGGGTTCGTTGCCAGCGTATCAAGGAAGCCCGGAACGATCTTATCCTTCACCTTAACGGACTCGCCCGGAACGTTCATCTCCAGAACGTCGGTCAGAGGAAGAAGCGCCTTCTCCTTCGTCAGAGTCTCTGTCAGCGCCGCCTCACGTCCGGTTGCCAGATGTACAACGTCCGGATAGTCGCCCGCCTTCATGCTCGGGCTGATCACGTCCTCAATCTTCTTGTCCACGGTAAGCTCAACCTTTACGCCAGGGTGAGAAGCCTCAAATGCCGCCGCAATCTCATGCCACATATCGGAGCCGTAGCCGCCCTCAAAGGCCGCCACGCGAAGCACCTGCTCCTCGCCGCCCGCACCGGCCGCGTCGTCGGTGTTATCCGCCTCATTCGACTCGTCAGGCGTATCTGCCGGCTGCTGTGTGTCTGCCGGTGGGTTGTCGTTCGGCGTGTCCTCCGGCTTCTTTCCGGAATCGCCGCAGCCCGCAAACAGTGTCGCGGTCATAAGCGCAGCCATACCAAGCGAAATTACCTTTTTCAATTTCATAAATTTTCCTCCTTAAATAATGATACGAACCTCTTATGCTGTTATTTACTCCTGTCTGTAGCATAAGTATATGCAATCCCCCTTTCATTATCAATCCGATTATTGCTCATGATTTTATATATATTGCTTTTTATCGGTTTGCTGTATAAACTTTTTGTTATATTTGTATCTTTTGTATAAATTGCACATCCATATCACTCAACATCCGCCAATTTTGTCCTTTTCGCCGAACAAAAACCGGACCGTGTTTTTATTGTTCCGCCAATTAGTCAACCGGGCGCTGCTGCTGCCGGCACGGTATTTTTTGTTTTTTTAGATATTTTACAGGAAATAACAGATAGACAAAATATATAAATTCTGTTATATTCAGCTTATCCGGATACGGCCGTGGCAGAATACACTACAGGGAGGGAACGAGAATGGGAAACACAAGACACCGCATTGAGGGAAACAAGCTCTCTTCATTTGAACATTCCAGACTGCTGTACGTGTCAACCTCCAAGTACGAGGGGGACTGGCAGAGCATTCCCCACTCCCACTCCTGCAGCGAGCTGTTCTACGTGGTGAGCGGCAACGGCTCCTTCGTGGCGGAGGGCTCGGAATTTCCGGTCCGCACCAACGACATGGTAATCATCAATCCCCATGTGCAGCACACAGAAAAATCCCTGCAGACCACGCCGCTGGAGTACATTGTGCTTGGAATCGACGGGCTTGCCTTCTCCTTCGAGAACATGGCCAGCACACAGGAGGGCATCGCCATGCACACCTCCTCCGGCTCCGTCTACAAGTACAACCTGCAGCACTCCAACGTCTACGCCTATCTGAATATTCTGTTGGAAGAGCTCTCCCACAAAGAGGAAAATTATGAGGCGGTCTGCCAGAATCTGCTGGAGGTGCTCTTAATCTGTATGCTCAGAAACGACCATCTCTCGATCGTTCCCAGCAGCCAGACCATACTGAGCAGAGAGTGCACCCAGATCAAAAATTACCTGGACGCCAACTACGCGGAAAACATTACGTTGGACACGCTTGCGGCCATCTCCCACATGAACAAATACTACATGGCTCACGCCTTCACAAAATATATCGGAATATCGCCCATCAGCTACCTG
>CATJJD010000145.1 GCA_949740385.1 uncultured Lachnospiraceae bacterium | reverse complement strand
AAAAGGAACATTTACCGCCGTCATCGGCGCTTCCGGCTCGGGAAAGACAACACTGCTCAACATGATCGGCGGCATGGATACGCCGGATAGCGGGGAGGTGATCGTGGACGGCATCAGTCTGTCCGGCTTAAGGGAGAAGGAGCTGGCGGTGTTTCGCCGCAGTAAGGTGGGGGTTGTGTACCAGGATTTCAACCTGGTTTCGGCGCTGACCGTGCGGGAAAATATTCTGTTTCCGCTGAGTCTTGCGGGGACAGAGCCCGACTGGGATTTCTTTTCCGACATTGCAGAGCTTCTGCACCTTACGGAGCGGCTGGACGCCTGGCCGGAGGAGCTGTCGGGGGGCGGCAGGCAGCGCGTGGCCATCGCGCGGGCGCTGATCGCAAGACCGCCCATACTGCTGGCGGACGAGCCTACCGGAAGCCTCGACTCAAAGAGCGGCCAGAACGTGCTGGGGCTTCTTAAGCTTTCGGCAGAGACATACCGCCAGACGCTGATTATGATCACCCACAACCTGGAGATTGCCCAGATGGCCGACCGGGTAGTCCGGCTGGAGGACGGCCGTATCCGGGAGTGAGGACTGCCATGCTTGCGAACAATAACCTGAAAGTGTGCCGCACCCTTGTGATGCGGGATTTTAAACGGCACCGCGGCAAAAACGCGCTGCTCATACTGGCGGCGGCAGCGGTTGCTGCACTGTACACCTTTGTCTTTCTGCTGGGGAGCTCCGTGGAGGCTGCGTATCTGCTCAACTACCGCTATGCCAGCGGCTTTACGGACCATATCCGCTACACAGGCCTTACGGACCGTCAGGCGGATGCCGTCGAGGGAGACTTCCGGGTAAAAAGGGCTGTCCGGACAACGGTCCTGGGAGTGGTTACGGACCCGGCCATCGGCGGGCGGACCGTAAAGCTGACCGTTTCAAACCTGCCCTTCGCCGAGTCGGAGCTCTCGGTTCCGACAACGGGAAAGCTGCCGGAAAAGAAGGGGGAGATCGCGCTGGACGAATTTACGCTGGACTCGCTTGGTATCGCCCATGAGATCGGGGCGCCCGTTGTGCTTCTGTGGACGAACGGGGCGGGGGAAGAGCACACTGCGGCGTTTACGCTGTGCGGCTTCTGGGCCAGCCCTGTCAATTTCACCGAAGCCAGTGCCTGGATTACTGCGGAGACGGCGGAGGAGCTTGCCGCGGACAGGGGCACGGTAACCCTCGGCGTTATTTTGCACCGGCCGGAGGATGCACAGCGGCAGGCGCAGGCCATTCTGGAGGACTGCGGTATTCCATTGGGCAGCTTCTCGACGAATCTTGTCTGCAACGATGCAAGGCAAAAGCTTGCGAAGCAGCAGGCCCTGCCCTTCTACAGGCCTGCCCTTCCGGTGCTGCTGTGCGGTTATCTGATGATTTACTGCATCGTTCACGTTACGGCCCGGCGGGATGCGGGCTATTATGTGGGCTTAAAATCCCTCGGAATGACACCGCGGCAGCTGCGGCGGCTGCTTGCGGAAAATGGCCTTGCCGTTTCTCTTTCCGGAATT
The DNA here is from genome assembly GCA_949740385.1 of uncultured Lachnospiraceae bacterium. Lineage (GTDB taxonomy): Bacteria > Bacillota > Clostridia > Lachnospirales > Lachnospiraceae > Roseburia. Next base: position 4,947 of record CATJJD010000145.1, on the reverse strand, counting down.
TGGCCGGGCTTTGCGCTTGGCTTTGGCATTCACTGGGCGGTGACGGGAAGGGTCATACACGGCATAGACGAAAATCCGGCTCTGTACTTTCTGTCCTGGCCTCCCTTTGCGCTGGCCGCCGTCTGTACGGTTGCAACGGTGCTTCTGGCGTACATCCTTCCCTGGGTGCGCCTGCTTCGGATGACGCCGGTGCAGGCGAAGGGACTTGCCGTGGGCCGTCCCGGCCGGCGCAGACACGGTGCAGACGGCCGCATAACCCTCGTAAGGCTGGCGCTTCGGACGCCGGGGCGCAGCCGGCTTCGGACGATTCTGTCCGGGGCCGCGCTGTTTCTTGCGGCGGTGCAGCTCTGCTCGGTGTGGGCAAAGTATGCAAGCTTTCGGGAGGACATTTATCTGGAAGGTATCTCTCCCTGGGATTACAGCATCATCGACGGTTCGGCGTATCTGAACGCCCAGCGGTACAACGAGAAAAACACCGGGATCACAGAGAAGACAGTGCGAAGCCTGCGAAAGCGCCCGGAGGTCCTTTCGGTGAGCGGTCTGAAAAGCCATGAGACCGCCATGTACGCTCCCGCAGAGCTGCGCCGGCGGATCGGGGATTACTACGATCGGCCCTTCGACGAGACGATGACGCTGCGGGAGACGCAGGCGGCTTACCCCGAGTGGTGCGAGGGGCTGGACCGGCTGACGGAGACCGGGAAATACATCGGCATTGTGGTGGGGCTGGAGGGGGCTTATCTGCAGTACGTGCTTGACAACTGCCCTTTTACGGACGGAAGCTTTGACGAGGAGGCCTTTTTTGCCGGCGGCTGTGTGCTGGCTGCGGGGGCTTACCACGAGGGCATCTCCACGCCGGCTGCGGGGGAGACGGTGGAAATCAGGGGCAGAAGCTGCACGGTGATGGGGGCTCTGATGCGGGACGACGCCTTTATAAGCGGTTCGGACAGCACAGAGGCCGCGTTTTCCATTGTGTATATCGTTCCCCTGGAGCAGTTTGACGCGCTGTTTCCGGGGCAGGCCTACCGCCAGCTGGCCGTCGACATTGACACAGGGCAGCTGGCGGAATTCGAGGCTTATCTGGATCAGTATGAGCGGGGGCTGAACCGGGGCGTGGGGATTTCGCGCCGCAGCGAGTACATGGAAAATTTTGCCTCAGGGCGGATGACAGCTGTGATGCCGGACCTGGTGGTGGCACTTGTCATGCTGGGAATTGCGATGATTCATTTTGTGAATATGCTGGCCGCGGGGACGATTGGCAGAAGGGCGGAGTTTGCGGTGTACGAAAGCCTTGGGATGACGGGAGGGCAGCTCCGCTGGCTGGTGTCTCTTGAGGGCTGCTTTTACGCAGCGTTTATAAGCGCGGTGCTGGTGCCGGCCGCGGTATTCTTTTCGGCAGCTGTGATGCCCGGCGTGGTAGCTGCCATGGGCAGCTGGTGCGCGGTCTACCGCTTTACGGTGCTGCCGCTGTGGTTTTTGCTTCCGGTTATTTTTTTTGCGGCGGTGGCGACGCCGCGGGTCTGTCTGCGGTTCGTGGCAGCAGGCAGTGTGGACGAGCGGATGCGGTCCGAAAAATAGACGCGTGTTACAAAAGTGTACCTTTTGCTGTACCGTAATTGTTACATTGATCTGTTAGACTGAGATCATCAAAAAATTACAGGGAGGTATCACTTATGGAAACGATTTTAAGGGCCACGGGCCTGAAAAAATATTACGGCAGAGGAGAGACGCTTGTGAAGGCGCTGGACGGGGTAGATCTTGCGATCGAGCGGGGAACGTTCACTGCCATCGTCGGAACATCCGGCTCCGGCAAATCCACGCTGTTAAATATGCTGGGCGGACTGGACACCCCCAGCGAGGGCAGCATCCGGGTGGGCGAAACGGAGCTTGCAGACCTGGACAGCGAGCAGGCAACCGTTTTCCGCCGCAAGCAGATCGGCTTTATTTTTCAGAACTACAATCTGGTGCCCGTTTTAAATGTCTGGGAGAATATTATACTGCCGGTGTCGCTGGACGAAAGGAAGCCGGACCGGGAGTTTATCATGCAGGTGGTTCGGCTGCTGGGGCTGGAAAAGAAGCTGGACAGTATGCCGAACAATCTCTCCGGCGGCCAGCAGCAGCGCGTGGCCATTGCCAGGGCGCTTGCGGGCAAGCCGTCCATCGTTCTGGCGGATGAGCCCACCGGAAATCTGGATACGAAGACGAGCGATGATGTGATCGGTCTGCTGAAAATGACCGGCAGAGAGTTCCGTCAGACGATTGTGATGATAACGCACAACCTGGAAATTGCGAAGCTGGCTGACCATGTGGTCCGCATTGAGGACGGCCGCATTGCGCAGCAGAGGGGAGGGGCGTTATGAGAACCGGAAAAAAGCAGGACTGTTTTAACCCGGTGCGGGTGATTGGAAAACGGACGTTTCGCAGCAACCGGGCGGGGAATGCGGTTGCAATTCTTGCGATTATTATGACAAGCCTCATGTTTGCGACGCTGTTTACGCTGGCGCGGAGCATGAGCGAGAACCTGGTTGCGATGACATTCCGGCAGACCGGCTACGACGCCCAGGTTTCCTTTAAGAAGATTGAGGAGGAGCAGGCAGACCGGCTTGCGGGCCACCCGGACGTGAAGGAGCTGGGGCGAAGCATTGTGCTGGGACTTGCGGAGAACAGAGGTCTGGGCGGCCGTCAGGTTGAGATCCGCTGGGGGGACGACAGCTACGCGGGCCACTGCTTTGCGGCTCCGACGAAAGGGCGGATGCCGCAGTCGGCATCCGAGGTGGCGATGGACACAATCGCTTTGGACCGGCTCGGCATTCCCCACGAGATCGGGCAGACGGTCACGCTGGAATGGCGGAAGAATCTGTCCGATCTGGACTGTGAGCCGACGCGGCAGGAATTTACGCTCTGCGGCTACTGGGAGGGGAACGAGTCCTCCTACGCCAGCATGGCCTGGGTCGGCAGAGAGTACGCGGATCAGATGACAGGGGGCCGCTACAACCGTGAGGACAGCGGCGTTCTGGGACAGTACATGGCGCAGGTGAGCCTCTATGACGACCGGCGAATCGAAATGACCATGGATCAGATACTCTCGGAGACCGGGCTTGGCGGGCTGGAGTACGGCGTGAATCTGGCTTACTCCCCGGATATGGGAGCCATGGCGCTTCAGGAGACGCTGCCCCTGTATTTTGGCATGGTGCTTGTGTTTATCGCAGGCTATCTCATTATCTACAATATTTTCCAGATCAGCGTCACCGCGGACGTGCAGTTCTACGGGAAGCTAAAGACGCTGGGCACCACAAAGCGGCAGATCCGGCGGCTGATTTACGGGCAGGCATTCCGCCTCTGTGCCGTCGGCATTCCGGTGGGCCTTGTGCTGGGATGGCTTTTGGGCCTTGTGTTAGTGCCGGCATTCACCGGGATCATCGACGGCGAAGCAAAAACGTCGGCAAGTCCCCTCATCTTTCTGGGCTCCGCTGCTTTTGCCGGGCTTACGGTCGTCATATCCTGTATGCGCCCGGCCCGTCTGGCCGGGAAGGTGTCCCCAGTGGAGGCGCTGCGGATGAACGACGCCGGTGTGTCCGGCAGAAAAAAGACGAAAAAGGGAGAAAAGGGGGCGACGCTCCCGGGGATGGCCTGGGCGAACCTCGGGCGCAACAAAAAGCGGACAGTCACGGTGATCTGCTCGCTGACGCTGGGGCTTGTGCTTTTGAGCTGCTTCTACGCCAAAAATGCGGCCTTCGATATGGATAAATATCTGGAAGAGCTGACGGTGGCGGATTTTGCGCTCTCGGATGCAACCAGCGAGAACTATATCAGCGGCTACGACCCGCAGGGCACAACGTTGGGTGATGAGCTGGTGTCTGCGGTCGGGAGCCTGGAAGGGCTTGCGGCGGTGGGGCATCAGTATTCACATCAGTTTTTATGGCAGATGGATGAGCAGTCCGCGGAAAACATGGCAGAGTTTTATACCGATGAAGTACTGGATGACTGGGCGTCTTACGACCCGACGGGTGCAGAGGCGGTCCACCGGATTCTGGACTGCCGTGAAATGTCCGCGGTGATGTACGGGCTGGACGGCATTCCGCTGGATGTGGTGACGAGTGATCGGTATGTGATGGAGGGCAGCTTTGACGCGGCAGCTTTCTCGGGCGGAGACTACGTTCTGGCGGTGGGGCCGGCAGTGGAGCGGCAGGAGGAATATGACAGACTTCCGACGCCGTCGGTGGGAAGCACCGTCACGCTGGAGGGGAAGGAGTACCGGGTGATGGCGGTTGTCTACCCGCTGACGCCGGTGACAGAAGGCGCGTCAGAGGCCGGAACGCCGAACGAGATGCAGCAGAGATTTGTCCTGCCGGCCGATGCGTTTCGGAAAAACTGGCCGGCCAATACGCTGCGCAGGCTGTATTATAACGTGGACGACGCCCATATGGAGGCGGCACAGGAGTGGCTGGACGGCTACCGGAATACGACGGACAGCAGTCTTCCGGTCAAGTCCCGGCAGACCATGGCCGAACAGTATCGGGCGGAGACCAGATCCTCCGCCGTCATGGGCAACGTGATCAGCGCGGTCATCGCCCTTGTGGGGGTGTTAAACTTCGTCAACTCCATGGTTACGGCCATCGTGTCCCGCAGGCGGGAGTTTGCCGTGATCCAGAGCGTCGGCATGACAAAAAAGCAGCTTTGCCGGATGCTTGTGTGCGAGGGCATTTACTATGCGGCAATTACGCTGGCGGTGTCCTACGCGGTCAGCGGGCTGGCGGTCGGCGTGGCGGTCCGCGCCATGGTGGAGGGCGGCTTTACCACCTTCCGGTTCACGCTGCTGCCGTTAAATATATGCGCGCCGGTTCTTTTGCTCTTTGCGGCTTCCATCCCGTATCTCTGTTTCAAGCGGCTGGAAAAGCAGAGTGTGGTGGAACGGCTTCGGATGGAATGACAGTTTTTTGACAGGTTTTT
>CATJJD010000144.1 GCA_949740385.1 uncultured Lachnospiraceae bacterium | reverse complement strand
GAAAGGTGCCAAGGGTGTGGTTTCCGGTTATGTGTATCCGGGCACGGTAGCAGTACAGGCCGTTTTTCAGGATGCGGGATACGCCGAAGTAGGGGTTGATGACTTCGATGTTGGAGTAGCGGAAGTCGGTGGAATCCCCGTTGGCGAAGCGGTAGTCTCTGCCTGCCACTGCGTGGCAGCGGATACCGTAGCGGCTCTGGAGGGTGACCTGCATGCCGTAGTCGTTGACGTAGAGGTGGCCGCCGCGCTTCATGATGCGGCGGCTGCTGTAGTAGAACAGGTCGTCAATGTCGAACTTCAGCTCCTGATCCGCGTCCAGGTAGTAGCTGAAATAGTTTTTGTGCAGGTAGATGGGGGATGCCAGATACATGCCGTTGTCCCGGTAGTTGATGAGCGTTACCAGCTTGTCAAAGGGGAGACGGTCGGTGAGGCTTACGGCGTCCTCGACGGATATGCTCTGTTTCATGACGTCTGCGGCGGTCAGGTACGCCAGGTGAGCCTTCTCCTGGGTGTCGTAGCTGCCGAGACTGATATGTTTGCCGCCGCATGTGATGCCGGCGCGGTAGTAGACGGTTTTGTCCTTTCTTGTTGCGCGGTAGACGCCTGTAAGCATAGAAAACTCCTTTTTTCGCTGTTATCTTAATATTATACCATAAGGCATGCATTGACAGCAATCCGGTTTTTTTTTATAATGGATGGAAAATGGGATTAATCACAAAGAAAGAGGATCAGAATATGGATTTGATGTATGTAAGTACGAGAGACAGCAGGGTGAGGCTTACGGCGTCGCAGGCTATTTTAAAGGGACTTGCGGAGGACGGCGGACTTTTTGTGCCGGAGCGGATTCCGAAGCTTCCGGTAAGCCTTGAGGAGCTGTCAGGGATGAGCTACCAGGAGACGGCCTGTGCGGTCATGAGGGAATTTCTCACGGATTTCACCGGGGAGGAGCTGAAAGGCTGCGTGGAGAAGGCCTATGACGATAAGTTTGACACCGAAGAGATCGCGCCGCTCACTGAGGCCTGCGGCGCATACTACCTGGAGCTGTTTCACGGCTCCACCATCGCATTTAAGGATATGGCGCTGTCGATTCTGCCCCATCTGCTCACTGTCTCCGCGAAAAAGAATGGGGTGAAAAATGAGATCGTCATTCTGACCGCCACCTCCGGGGACACGGGAAAGGCGGCTATGGCGGGCTTTGCGGACGTTCCGGGGACGAAAATCGTCGTCTTTTATCCGAAGAACGGCGTCAGCCCCATTCAGGAGAAGCAGATGCTGACCCAGAAGGGGGACAACCCCCTTGTGGCTGGCATTCACGGAAATTTTGACCAGGCCCAGACCGGGGTGAAGCAGATGCTTAACGACCCGGCCTTCGCCGCGCAGATGGATGCGGCGGGCTATCAGTTTTCCTCGGCCAACTCCATCAATATCGGGCGCCTGGTGCCGCAGATCGTGTACTATGTGTACGCTTACGCGAAGCTTCGGGCAAACGGCGCGGTGTGCGACGAGCCGGTCAACGTTGTTGTTCCGACCGGAAATTTCGGAAATATTCTCGCCGCCTTCTACGCAAAGTGCATGGGGCTTCCCATCGGGAAGCTGATCTGCGCGTCCAACGAGAATAAGGTGCTCACTGATTTCTTTCATACGGGTGTGTACGACAGAAACCGGGAATTTGTGCTGACAGACTCCCCTTCGATGGATATTTTGATTTCCTCCAATCTGGAGCGGCTCATCTACCGCATCGCAGAGGAGGATTCGGATATGAACAAAAGACTTATGGCGGAGCTTGCGGACGCCGGGCGCTATGAGGTGACGTCAGGGATGCGCGGGAGGCTTAAGGACTTCTACGGCAATTATGCGACAGAGCAGGAGACGGCGGATACGATCCGCAGGCTCTGTGAGGACTGCGGCTACGTCATCGATACCCACACGGCGGTGGCAGCCTGCGTTTACGAAAAGTATAAAAAGGATACCGGTGACCGTGATACGAAGACGATTATTGCGAGCACGGCAAGTCCTTTCAAGTTCACGCGCAGCGTGATGAAGGCCATTGACGGAAGATACGACGGGATGGACGATTTTGAGCTTGTGGACGAGCTGGCGAAAATCGCAGGGCGGCCGGAGCCTCTGGCCGTAAAAGAGCTCCGCACCGCACAGGTGCGCCACAATACGGTGTGCAATGTTTCGGAGATGCCGGACGTGGTGAGACACTTTCTCGGCGTGTAGCGCTTAAAACGAGGCGGGAATACCGTGTCACCGGACAGGCAGGAGGCAAAGCCTTCTGCCTGTCCGTCGGCGCATGGAGAAAATCGCCGTAAGCTGTCCGGATATGGAGGAAACAATGAGAAAAAAGCGATACATATTTTTTTTGGCGGCCGCGCTGGCAGCGCTGTTTGGGTGCGCCGGCGAAACGCCGGAGCAGAACAGTGAGAGCGCCGGAAAAGAGGAGGATTTGTCCGAAAACGAAACGGTTGAGCTGACAGTCTGGGGAGCGGAGGAGGACGAAGCGCTTTTAACCCGGATTATAGAAGAGTTCCAGGCACAGTACGAGGGGCAGGCAGATTTTATTATTTCTTTTCAGCCCCAGAGCGAATCCAACTGCAAGG
>CATJJD010000143.1 GCA_949740385.1 uncultured Lachnospiraceae bacterium | reverse complement strand
TGCAGGAACCGGCGCATCGTAGCGCATAAACTCCACCCCGTTGCACACAAGCCGGTCGTACATCGGCCACAGATCGCCCTCCATTATGGCGTCCAGGAGGGTGCCGCCCCGGTACAGATGGTACAGCGTATCGGTTCCGGACAGCCAGCCGCCGCTGTTTTTCACGGCTAACGCCAGAATATACGCCGCAAAGCCATAGAAAACGGGCATGACTGCGATCAGATAATATGGCTGTTTTCTGCTCTTCAATGCCCGTTTCCTCCGATTTCTATACACCGGCCGCTGCCGCCTTCGCTCCGCGGCCCTTACGCTTTCTGTCCCGGAACGCAAATCCCACGGTAAGAATACCGAGGGCGACTCCGGCAAGCGGCCCTGTGGACGTGCCGGCCGTGTAAATCCACTGATGGCCGATCCGTATAAACTGCGCCGCAATCTCCTTCAGATCCGTCGGGTCAAGTCCCAGCTTCTCCGCCACCATCGGAAGGTCCAGCAAAAACTCCATCTCGTCCTTTCCGCCCTTTCCGATCGTCATGTACATCTCGCCGTACAGCCGGTCCGCCTCGTTCAGGTCGTTGATGTTGGTCGAGGTGCACCACGCGTCGATGGACGCGATCGCAAAGCGGTAAGTGCCCTCCCCGTATCCTTCCGTTTTCGGGTTCCAGTTAATATTCCCCGACGCGTCCACCGTCACAAACTTGCAGTAGAAGGTCCTGTCCCTGTCCACATTTCCGCTCTGCAGCGCCGACAGCTTCTGATTGAACGCAACCGTTACGCCCCGTAAGAACTCTCCTCCGGCCTCCGCCAGATGATCCGGCGCATCCGTCACCACATGGCCGAAGAGCTTCTCTCCGTTCGCGTAGAGCGCGCCCTTCGCGTCGATGTGCGCCTCCTGAGAGCCCGGCGTATCGTACTCAATGGTCGTGTGGCCGTAATCCTCCCAGTCCTCATAGCTGCCGTCGCAGATCACGCCGTTAAAAAGATTCTCCAGGTTATTTTCGCTGTCCTTCTGCAGATTAACGATGTCTGCGACCAGTACCTCCCCCAGATAAAATCCGAAGGAAAGGCTCTCTCTGTATTTCGGGAGCTGATCTCTCGGAATCGCAATCTCCCACTGGTTTCCCACGTAGGCCACCTCTGCGCCGTTGACGCCGCTCACCGACGGAGCCGTCGACAGCTGAATGTCCGACTCGTATCCCAGATCCGAGTAAATGGCAAATTTGCCGTTGGAGTGGGTTCCCGCCTGGCTGGCATTGCTGCCCGCGCCGTCCTTAATGTAAATATAAAACCAGTCGCCGTCGTAGACAGCCGCAGCCTCCGCCACACAGCCCGGATGCGCGCTGTTCGGACATGAAGCAGACGTCTTTGACACGGCCGCCCAGTCCTCGTAGCCGCCGTCGATCACAATTCCGCTGTACACCGGCGGCGCAGGAGGCTCTGCCGCCGTACCGCTGATCTGCTCGATCTCCGTCACGTCAACGGCAGTTCCCGCAAATGTCAGCACAAAATCCGTGCTGTGGAAAAAGCTCACCGGAACCGCAAACTCCACTGCGTAAGGCCCCGCGTTGTTCCCATGGGCGTCATTTGCGATAACCGCGTCCGCCCCCGCTATATCCGAATAGTAGCTGTCCTTTACCGTTGCAGAACCGTTCTGCCCCGTGACGCTGATCATACTGTCCCGGTTCCCTTCGCCGTCCGCAAAGTCGAACGCGAAAGATCTGTTTGCGCCGGCAAACTCGTAATCCCACTCGGTGTCGGCATTTCCGGTATAGGCGAAGTACAGTGTCGCCCCGTCCTTAGAGCAGGCCGCCTTCCACTCCTCCACCTTTGAGTCGGAGGAGCTGCGGGCCGTCACATTGGCCCAGTCGGACAGTTCTCCGTCCAGAATAATGTCCGCGTCCACAACCGGAAGATTTTCCAGAGAAAAGGACTGCTCTTCGGATTCCTCAGACTCGTCTTCCGTCTCCTCCTCAGTCTCCTCCCCGTCTTCCGTCTCCTCTTCGGATTCCTCAGAGTCGTCCTCCTCTGACTCCTCGCCGTTTCCGGAACCGTCTTCTGCTTCCGGCTCTCCGCCGGTCTCCTGACCGCTCTGTGTATCGCTCTCTCCGTCAGTTTCCTGACTGCTCTGCGTGCCGTCCGTTTGCGGCTGCTCCGATTCACTCTGCGTGTCGCTCACATCCGTGGATGTCCCGCCGCTCTGCTCGTTGTCCGCTTCCGGCGATGCCCCGCCGGACTCAGAATCATTCACTTTCTGCTGCTCTGTGCCGCCGTCCTGCGAATCGCCCGCGTCGGATTCCGCCCGGCTTTCGCCGTCGGCTCCTTCCGCTCCTTCACTTCCAGCCTCCGGCTGCGTTTCACCCGCCTGCTGCGATAAACCGCTCTCCGTCTCTGCCTCACCTGTCATTGCTCCGTCCGTCTCCGCCGCCAGAACCGGTGTGTTCCATACCGGCATATTCGACAGGAGAAGCGACGCTGTCATACAGCTGACCGCAATTCTTTTTCCGTTTAATTTTCTTCTCATTTTTTCTCCTCACGCTGCCTGTGCAAAACTGCTGTCAAAATATCTCTTCCCCGATTGCATAAACCCGCAGGGGAGTCTCACTGATCTCAAACCTTGCAAGCTGCCAGTGCTGCTCCATAAGGGCTGACCGAAGCTTCCGATGGAACACGTCTCCCAGATGCTCCATACTCTTTTCCCCGTCGAATGGGTCACGTTGA
>CATJJD010000142.1 GCA_949740385.1 uncultured Lachnospiraceae bacterium | reverse complement strand
TTCCGGTCTCATGAAGTTCAGGCCACAGATCTCCCAGCCATCCATTGATGATCACCCAATCCGTCAAGTCCCACGCCCTTTTTGCGTCGACCGATTCCAGCCTCTGATAATCCCGAATGATTTGCTGCATGGACTCGTCAGTCAGATCTCCCCCAAAGGAGAGCGCATACGCCTGCCTGTCCCTTACAGCGGCATACCCGTCGAAATTTCTTCCGAAATCGGATCTTGTAAAATCAACCTTGCTGCCAAAATTGAACCACTGAAAAGAAAGAATGCCCCCGAATCCTACCAGGTACAGAAAACAGACCAAAACGCTTACTTTTGTGCCTGCTCTCCGCCATAATTTTTTGTGTTCCAGCCAAAATAGTTCCATCGTCACGACACTCCTTCCTGCTCTGTCGGGAAATAATATAGATATAAGTCCTCCAATGACGCTTCGCATGGAACAGCCGTCTCGGCCGGCATATGTTCCGAAATGATGCGAAGCACCACCTGACTGCCCTCATGTCTCAAATTTGCAACCGTTGATCCCACCTGCCACTTTCTTGTATCTTCCTGCGGCACCGCCAGTTCCCATACTTTTCCCTCCGCTTTTTTGATCAGATCAGGAACGCTGCCCTGCAATACAAATTTCCCCTTTTTCATAAGCAGGACTTCATCCGCGACCGCCTCAATGTCAGAGACAATATGTGTGGACAGAACAATGATCTTATCGCCGGCACAATCGGAAAGCAGATTGCGGAAGCGCACCCGCTCTTTCGGATCCAATCCGGCTGTCGGCTCGTCCAGGATCAGGATTTCCGGGTTATTGAGCAATGCCTGCGCGATCCCTACCCTCTGCTTCATGCCGCCGGAAAAAGTCTTTACTTTCTGATTCGCAGCTTCCCCTAAGCCCACTTCCTCCAATAGTTCTGCCGCCCGTTTTTTGGCAATGTTCTTTGGTATTCCTTTGAGGGCGGATATATACAGCAAAAATTCCATCGCAGTATAACCCGGATAATATCCAAAATCCTGCGGAAGATACCCCAATACATTTCTGTAATCCGCCCCCATCGCAACGATGTCCTTCCCGTTCAGAAACACTTCGCCGGAGGTTGACTCCAGAATAGCACACAGCATCCGCATCAGCGTCGTCTTTCCCGCACCGTTGGCTCCCAAAAGACCATAGACGCCCGGCTTTAGGGTCGCGCTGACGCAATCCACTGCTATTTTACTTCCGTAATGCTTTGTCAGACGGTCAATTGATAATTCCATATAGTTTCCCTTCCTTTCCTGTTGTCACAATAAAGTAGATTTCCTTTACAAAAAACACTGCAAAGAACAAAAAAGCAATGATCCATATGCCAAAAGCAGACGCTTCATACAGCCACGGCATCGTCCTTGCCAGCCCCCCCCAGCACACACAGGAACCAAACACTACTGCCGCGCATATCTGCATGTTTTCTTTCCTGCGCAGTCGGATCAGGCGCAGCATACTGACCATACAGACTAAATAGGGAACCAGACAGTATAAAATCATCCGACCTATCTCCCTGCATGAATCTTGAAGATGTGACCCCAGAACAATAAGGACTGTCATGCATACAAGATCTGCCGCTCCGACCAGAACCAGCTTTGCTAATATGATCTGTGAGCCGGATGCCCTCGTAACAGCTTCGATCTCACTCATCCCATAATACTGGCATCTGAACATGACCGGCATGACTGCCAGCACAAACAGGGGCATGCAAACCGGCATATATTGGGGAACAGCTTCTATTGTAGAAAGTTTCAGACACACGATACATAATACAAGCGCCTGCAATCCAAATATAGAGATCCCCTCAAAACGGAAAATATCTGATAAATACTGCACAAAATCTGTTCTTGGTTCTTGCCGGGATTTGTGTGCTGATCTCTGCTCCCGCATTATCCCAGTACACAAATCTATGGTCTCTTGCAATCTGGCGCTTTTTTTGTCACGTTCCCTTTCAAGCGCTGTCCCTTGCCGCAAAGACTGCTGCAAATAGTTCTCCAGTTCCCTATCTCCCATTTTCCCGCTCCTTTCTCAGGATCTTCAAAGCATTCCGGACTCGGCTCTGCGCTGTCCGTACATTGCATCCCATTACTTTTGCGATCTCCCCAAACGCAAGCTGCTCTCCAAACCGCAGAATGACCGCCTCTCTTTGCTCCGGCGACAAAACCCTCAGGAGATCCTCTATCTCTGACCGATCCTCTACCTGGCGCATCTCGTCGCCTGCAGCGCTGATCTCTTCCTCATGTTCCAACGGGTAGACTTCTATTTTCCGGCTTTCATCAACACACAAATGATTTGCTATCGTGTACAGATATGCCTTAAATTTTCTTTTCCCTTTGTAACCTGACAAATTTTTAAAAAGTTTCAGAAAAGTCTCCTGCGTCAGATCTTCTGCTCTCTCCAAATGAAAGCAATGTCTCTTACAATAAAACAGAATGGACGTATAGTAGCGTTTTATCAGTTCCTCAGCCGCCTTTTCATCACCGAGCCTGATCCGCTCCACCAAATCATCATCGGAAGGTTTCTTGTCCATGTTCAAACGCTGTCACCTCCTCGTTCGTACATGTTAAAAATATGCCTAAAAAAACTGTATATAAAAACTGTATATAAATAATAACGAGTCATTGCCCCCAAATGATCAATACTTTCTAACATTTTATCACAAAACAGCAAAAGAGAACCAGCCTGTCTCCGCCAGTTCCCTTTTTCGTTTTTGTTTTATGTATGCTCCTCATGCCCCCGCATTTTGATGCAAAGTGCCCTGCGCTCTCATCGCGGCACCAGAATCCATCTCCAGACTTGCCGTGCGGAACGCATCTAGTACAGCATTTCCTAATCCCTCATACACTTAGCACTCGCTATTTACGCCATCGCCGCGTTGTCGTCAGTCAACAATGCCACCGCATTGCCTCCT
>CATJJD010000141.1 GCA_949740385.1 uncultured Lachnospiraceae bacterium | reverse complement strand
GTGTTTTCTGAATTTACTGTTTAAGGTTTCTTGATTCCTCAAGATTTATGATTCTCAAAATCTTTCAAGGTTGTTTTCACTGTTCAGTTGTCAGGGTTCGTTGCTGCGACTTTTGTTGCTTGTTGTCAATCACTTTCGACAACTTTGATAGTATATCATGTTTTCACTTTTCTGTCAACAACTTTTTTTATTTTTTTAAAATTGTTTTTCAGTAAGTGAAGCGCAGAAGGAGGGATTTGAACCCTCGCGCCGGTTTCCCGACCTATACCCTTAGCAGGGGCACCTCTTCGGCCACTTGAGTACTTCTGCGTATCTCGTCTCCGATATAAAAACCAATATTTACATGAAGCATTAATTATGTTACTAAAATAATTCCGGTTTGTCAAGCATTATTTTAATTTTTTTTCATTTTTCGCATATCCTTCATAACTGATTTAAAAACACGTCTGGTATTCCGAGATTTTGTTCTGGATACCGGCGTATTTTTATATAGAAGATTAAGCGAAATTCTCATCAACAGTACAGGGTCTTCAATAGCCCACAGAACCGCATTCAGAGTCTCTGTGTGTATTGATCATGATCACGGTATCATCCCAAAACAACACCTGCTTCTGAAGCATGGCTCTTTTTAATTCGAGTTGAAAGCTCTCCAGAATTGCTGCCGCTCTTTTACAGAGCTGCCCTCCGCCCGGGTGCAGCTCCCCTTCTGGTATGGCACATGCGGGTTTGTCCACCCCCGCGGAGCCTTCCCCTTATCATAATAAAAGATTTCATCTGCGTGCCGTTTCTCCAGGGCCGGAGATTTGCCCGTCAATCAGGCAGTTTCTTCCATTAAACCATATGTAATATCCCGCTTCATGCAGCTGCCGGAATAAATCTCGTCCGGATTCAAAATAATAATATGCGGTCTTTTTCTTTCCAATCGAAATTTACCGCGTTACGCCAGGTTTCCCTCAAACTCCTTCAAGTACTTTTTTTGCATCTCCCCGTCATATTCCCCCTGCACGAACATATCAAACACCGAATCGTAAAATTCTTCCCAGGATTTTATTTCCCTTCCGGCCAAAATCGGAAAAAACAATACCCCATTTTTATTCGCCGCCACATGGTCTCCTGGCGCGTCCCCCAGCATGATGACCTGCTCCGGCTCATAACCATATTGCAGAAGCTTTTTGATGCAGTCGGCCTTGCTCCCGTATTCCTGCGTCATGCATACATCCGCATGCTCCACCAAGCCGTTACGCCGCCATTCTTCTTCCACCGCAGCGGCATTTGCCGCCGAAATGACTGCCACGTCCGCACGCGCATGTGCCTTCTCAAGTGTTTCCTGCACGCCTTTAAAAGCCGTCTTCTTCTCCCACGGAATGGCCGCAATCCTGCGATTGACTGCCCTCGACCACGACAGTGCTTTTTTTAGCATCTCGTCGTCTTTTCGCGCAATTTCACGTTCCAGCGCTGCCTCAGACAATTCCGGCAAGGAATCTGCCCACTCCTGATAGCATTCCACCGCATTGTCAATATAACCTTTCTCCTTCGCATATTGCAACAGAAATGCCAATCCCCTGAAACGGTTGATGCCCCTGGTCATCCGATATAAATTAATCTCATTCCAATACTGTAAAAATTCCTCCCGATAGTCCCCTAATCCCCACTCCTCTACTGCGCAGGGGCCAAAGCATTGCAAATGTTTGATGGTCATTCCGTCAATGGCGCACCCGTCCGAATCCAGACAGACCAAATACGGATGTCTTTTTACAAATTCCTTTATATTTTTCACATTTTTCCTCTTTCTAAACAATACCTACTAAGCTTTTTCTCATGATAAAAACAGCCTCGGATAATGGCACGCCAAATGTCCGGAAAAATCTGACCATATGTCCTGCCACCATCCAGGGCTGCACCTACATTCTTGTAACCCAGCTGCCGCACCACACGTTTTCATTATATTGTCCGGTAAATTCTGACTGTCCGACCATCTTTTCCACCGCTGCCCGTATACAGCTTCTGGTTGGCGCGTAGGCGTTTATATATGTCTGCATCAGCGGCAGATCATACAGATGGTTCGTGTAATTTAACGACACGCAAACCGTCGGCACCTCCCGCGTCCACCATGGCAACTCATTGGAATGCGCCGCGGAGTATTTCACCCTCACGTTATTTTCCTGCGCATACCCTTTCATGTGAACAAACACGAACACCACATCATAGCTTTCCCGAAATTCTACTACGGACGGCACATCCATCATACGGAAACAGTTTATCGGCGAAATATTTTCCATCTCCAGTTCGTAATAGGAGGGATTTACGTCCACCAGGAAACCGGCGCGCTCAAGCTCCTCGACGACAATTTTCTTGGCCGGATCGCCGCCGTTTGCGTAGGAAACCGGTGCACTCTCCAGAAAATATAACCGTGCCCGCTTCTTTTCCGCTACGGAAATCGGTAATAAATGTTGCGTGTCCTTGACCAGCGTGACAGCCCTGTCTGCAATTTTTTCTGCGATTCTTTGGTGCTCGTCACATCCCAGCACACTTCTTTCGTCAAAAACGTCCGGCATCCTTTTTTTATGCAGCCCAAGCCTCGCCTTCATTCCCAATATCCGCTCCAATGCCTCCGCGAGGCGTTCTTCAGTGATAATACCGTTCTTATAGCCGTCCAGCATATACTGAAAATCCTCGCCTGGATCATGGAAAAACAAGAACATATCACATCCGGCTGCGATGGCGCCCGGCACCTGCTCTTTGCGGGGAGCAGCGCTAATCAGTCCGCCCATATGGGAGGCATCAGTCACCACCAGCCCCTGAAAACCTAGTTTATCACGTAAAAGTCCCTTTATGAGCTCTGGCGCAAGCGTGGCTGGCTTCACATCCTCCAGACGCATGCCCGGACACAGCTTCTGACTGTAAGACGGCAGGGCGATATGTCCTACCATGACACTTTCCAGCCCGTCTTCAATCAGCCCGCCATACACTTTTCCAAACGTGGCGTCCCATTCCTCGCAGGAAAGATCATTGATCCCCAGCACAAGGTGCTGGTCACGCTCCTCAATTCCGTCTCCTGGAAAATGCTTTACGCAGGAAAGCACATTACTTTCTCCGCATCCCCTGATATAGGCCCTGCACATGGCAAGTACATTATCAGGGTCGCGTCCGAACGAACGGGTGTTAACAATCGTGTTGCGCCAGTTCAGCACGATGTCTGCCATCGGCGAAAAATTCCAGTTGCACCCCAAAGCCTCTGCCTCGCGCCCGCTGACCAGTCCCAGTCCATATGCGCTTGCCTCGTCACCGCTGGCCTCGCATTCCGCCTCGGTGGCGACGAACGTCCCCTCCCGGCAGATTCCATCACCGCCAGTCTCTCCGTTGACTGCAATAAACATCGGGACACGGCTGTATTTTTGATAACATTGGTTCTGGGCAAATATTTTTTTCGCATCCTTCTCAGTGTACCTGGCCCCGCCCACATGATACCGCTCGACCAGCCCACGCAAATACCCCTCGTCCGTGCTCCTGCCCAGACAAATAAATAACTGGCCGATCTTTTCCTCCAGGGTCATGCCGGCAATCGTCTCCCGTACCCAGCGAATGCCCTCATCATCCAGATAAAACGGTTTTTCCTTCAAATTTACTTTCATATTACGCAATCCTCATTTTTGTCAAACTTCCATTGTCAGTCATGGTATTCCGCCTTCCCCGCCATCAGGCTTTCAGGGCTCTTTTTCGTTTCATGTTCTGGTACCATTTTGTAATCACACTGCCATAGGGCGTGGTGATGACGTTGAATACGAATATAAACACCCCCATCAGCACCATGGAAATCGCACTGCCCAGTTCCGCCGAGAGCACCGCCTGCAATCCATAAGACATCATGCTAAGGGTCAGTGCCCCCATCAGAGTCCCGACGGCCTCTCCGCAATATTCGGCAAGTGCCAGTCCGATGAACACCGGCAGAATGTTAGTGAAAAGATCTCCCACCGTCGCAAGCGACGTAAAGGATGCTGACTTAATCGTCTGAGAGGTCCACACCATTGTCGCACAACCAAAAATCAGACCACTGAACACGTACGAAAGAATTACATTTTTCTTTTCGCTGATGCCGATGTTGACCGCAGCCCCCTGATTATTTGCCAAAAGCGCGGACTGCTTGCTGTCACGGTACAGCGTTTGTAAAAAATATATATTAAAAGAGACAGCACAAGCGGAACTAACGCGAGCGGGAACTGGGAAAACTTTTTCAATTCCATATTGGCAATCAAACTGATGCCCATACCATTATAGATCAACGGTGTGACAGCCTCGTAAAGTAATGCAATGGTAATCGTGCTTACCGCCACTGGCAAACGGCCGTAAACATATAGAACGGCCACCAGGACGCTTAGCACCGTGCAGGACACAAGGCACAAAACGGCAAACAGTACAATCGAATTGCCCGAATTCTTCGCTACGTTTCCGGCGATAATCGCCGACAAAAGCATAACCGCACCGCCAGAAAAATCAAACCGTCCGTTATTGAACTGGAGGCCGATTCCCAACGCGGTAGTACATGAGACAGCGATACTAACCACCAATGTCCGCCACATTGCCACCGTGCCAAAATACGTTACTCCGTTCGCATTACAGAACACTGCCATCACAATAAACATCAAAACCGGCAGCGCCAGGGTTCCCGCAATTCGTTTTGGAATACTCATTTTTTTCTTCATTTTCAGGAACGACCTCCCTATCTTTTTTACTTCTCGTACCCCTTTTCCGTAAAGGTATCAGAATTCATCAGTTCAACCAGCTGCGCGTATGAAGCATTTTCATTATACCTTGTAAAATATTGTCTGCCGTCCTCCAAAGACAACGCGAGCTTTGACATGTCGGCATTCAAAAGCGGGCTGTTTTCCTCAATAGCTGTCATGATCTCGTCGCTTGTAATGTTGACATACGCCCCGTCAAGCACCTCTGACTTTTCAAAATCCGCAAACTGCCTGCCCTGAATGGCATTGTCCAGCATTACCACCGCGTAGAATATATTTTCAAAATTCGGCACATACAGGCCCTGCACGATTCCTGTACCAACGTCATCAACCAGCCCCTGGTCTTTTTCCAGACCAAAGGTCAGAATCTTAGTATTCTCGTTTGCCTGGCCGTTTCCGATAGCATTGATAAGTACCGGATAAATGAATGTCTGGCCGGAGCAGAATCCCACGATACAATCCAGATCCTGGTGCTGTTTTTCATTAAAATAAGTATCATCAAGCGGCTTGAACATCAAGACGGTCGGCTCATCGTCAATAATTTCGATTTTTTCGGCGGCCGTCTCATTATGTTTCTCGATATTAGCCCGTAACGCTTTGTCGGCAATCGCATATTGTGGATAAGCAAATGCCGGGGACATGCATATTGCGACCTTCCGATATCCCTTTTCAATAATTTGCTCCGCCATCTTCTCACCAATCTTGTTGCCGTCTGCATAACCACCTGCTACAGTACCAAGAAACCTTTCATTTTCTGCACAGGCCGCACTGGCTCCGTCCGCTCCATAAACAGACACCATGTCACTGGCTTCTCCAACCACGTACAATTCCGGATACTCAGCCATGATATCGCCAATTCCTCCGTCCTGCATGGCAATCAGTCCGACCACATCGCTGGTCATGGCATTCTTTACTGCAGTCAGATTGCCAGCCGGGTCATTAGCCCCGTCGCCATAAATAACCTCATAGCTATACCCTAATTCCTTCATCCACATGTCCAGATAAGCGATATGAAAGTCATAAAGCGGGCCACTGCTTACATTGGAAAGCAATAGAATTTTTCCGCCCCTGCTATCACCATCATTTTCTTTTTTCGCATTCTCATTTCCCTCCCCGGCATTTTCCCCGCTTTCCTTCTGGGGAGCCGCAGCCTTGTTGCTGCCCGTTTCCGTCCCGCATGCAGTCAGCATGCAAAACGCCATTGCCAGAACCATAACTACCGCTGCCATTTTCTTCATCAGTTTTTTCATATGACCTCCTTCATTCTTAAATGTTTATAATTAGCTTTTGACGAACCTGCAGAATCCGTCCTTCGGGACATCTGACACACAGCGTCCCTGTCTATGATATCGGAGACTTCCATTACCGTTCAATCCTGCACCAGTGCGATATGAACCGCAATGTCCTCCGCCTATCATCTCGGTAAAGCGCCGCCCTTTTTGCGACTGGTAATCAATACCACGATTAAGAATATTACCGCCTTGGCGATAAACGTCATGCGGGTCGGCAAGCCGATTAAAGGCAAACCCACATCAAGCAGGGCGAACGTGAATGATCCGACTACCGCTGCCGAAATCCGAGAGCGCATACCGCCTGAAATCGGCATGCCGCCCAAAATCAACGACACCATAATGTTCATTTCAAACCCGGTTCCGGTCGAATCGGACGCGGAACCCGTATACCCCATCTGGAAAATGGCCGCAACGACGAAGCAGATTCCGGCAATCATGTAGCAGAGCAGCCGAAATTTCAGCAGGCTGACTCCGCTTTGTATGGCCGCTGTTTTATTTGCCCCCAGTATCTTCGCATACTTTCCAATCCTCGTATAGTTAAATAAAAACATCGCCACCGCGATTTCGACCAACAGGACCACCAACATTAAGAGAGGAGACTTGAACACACTGTAATCAATCGTCCGTAACGTGATGCTGCGGGTTCCCAACACCGCGTACACGATGGTAATGATTCCGCTTAAAACCTGCATGACCACAACAGATGGGATGATGGGGATGATATTGAACAACGGCCCGGACGCTCCATTGATAATTGCGAATACCAGTGACAGCAAAAGGCACAGCACAATTCCAGGGACCAGACTGCCGGTCGTGTTTCCCAGCAAAACCATCAACGTGGCATAAATGCTGATCTGTTTCCCTATGCTGATATCTAAGTTTCCCATCGCATAGATAAACACAGCTCCCACAGACATAAGCGCGGTTACAATCACGTTGGACATCAGAGTTCCCAGTTTTTCTGCCGACCAAATGCTCTCCCCCTTTATCGGGGTCACGATGGTAAACAGCAGGACACAAAAAATCAGTCCTCCGTAGGAAGCCACCGTCGTCACGTTTTTCTTCAGCCATTCCCTGGCAGGAACGGCAGCCGTCATTTTTACCGTCTCTTCCATTTTTATCTCCTTAATATCATCATATCATGTATTCAATAATGTCCGTCTGCTTCAGATCCGGTGCGCGCTTAAACGTCTTTACAACCTCAAAATCCTTCATAATAACGATTTCGTCCGCCATTCCTACCAGTTCCGATAATTCCTCAGATATCATCAATACCGCCTTACCATCCTTTTTCATCTGCTCAATTAGCGCATACATCGCCTGCTTGACCCCGATATCCACGCCCCTCGTGGGACAATCCATGATGATGACCTCGGATTCCTTTGCTGACCACTTAGCAAAAGACACCTTCTGTTTATTGCCGCCGGATAAGGTGTTGACTAACTGCCTTCCGCTATAACACTTGATGCGGAACGACTCGATTTCCTTCTCCGCCATCCTGTGTTCGTCTCCTGGCAGTACCACGATACCTTTTTCCAGCGACCTGAGCGACGGCAGCACGATATTCTGCTCGATAGATGCGTCCAATACCAGTGCCTCCCGGTCGCGGTTTTTGGAAATGTATCCGATACCGCTTTCTATCGCCGACAACGGTGTCCTGATTTCTTTCCCGTTTCTTATGACCGTTCCACCTTCGGGCTTCTCAATTCCATAAGCGATTCGCCCGATTTCGTGCATACCGCAACCAGACAGCCCACCGAACCCCAGGATTTCCCCTTTATGCAGCTTCATATTGAAATGTCTGATCGGCCCCCAGGGAACATCCTTAAGCTCCAACGCAACTTCCTCTCCATGACTGGAATCAAAATCCTCCCGGTAATATTTCTCTCCGATTTCACGCCCCACCATCAGATAGCGTATCCGCTGCACAGCATCCGGCGCATCCATCTCTGCACGGCTTAGCTCCCCTACAATTTCGCCGTCACGCAAGACAGTCAGCACAGAGCAATGCTCAATAATCTCGTCCATGTCATGAGAGACAAATACTATGGTCTTGTCATCTTCCTCCGCCATCCTGTGAATCAGCCTGTAAAGAATTTCGCGCCCCTCCAGTGAAAGCGCTGTCGTAGTCTCGTCCACCACCAGAATGCGTGTATCGTCCGTAACACAGCGGACAATTTCAATCAGCTTACGATCCTCGAAATTATAATGATTGATGGAATCCCTGGCGTGAATACGGTCGATACCGAACTTTTCCAACAATTGATCCGCTTCGCGGTACATTTTTTCCATGTTGATAATGCCCATACGGGAAAATTCTTTTTCATGACCCGCGAAAATGTTCTGTGCCACGGTGACGCCCGGAATCGTGTTGGCCTCCTGCAAAATCATGGAAATACCTGCTGCCTGTGCCTCCACCATATTGGCCGGATGCCAGGGCTTTTCCAGATAAGTCATGCTTCCGCTCGTGGGCGGCTGCATGCCACTGGCAATCGACATAATCGTGGATTTTCCAGAACCGTTTTCCCCAATCAGACCGCGAATCTCTCCCCTGTTCAATGTAATGTCCACATCTTTCAAGGCGACGGTCGGCCCGAACTCCTTGCGCATGTGTCTGATTTGTAAAACCTTCTCTCCCATACCGCTCCTTTCTTGATGCTGCCAGCATCCAGGCAGGAAAATTAAGCTTTCCCCAATGCCCGAAGCATCTTGCCATGTGATAGGGTAATATTAGCACAGTTTTAACAGAACCGTTATCATAATTTCGCCCAATATTAGCATTATTTTGATCTCAATTTTACTTTAAAGGCAATTTAGGCCCATTATTATATTTACATTTTTAAGAATACTAACTATAATGAACGGGTATGGATTATATTCCGCAACCAGCAGAAGCGTTGACTTTTCATTTTTATATTGCATTTTACATTGGAGGGTTTGTTATGGATGCCGCATTGATTCGTTTCTTACAGAGATTTTTGCGCGACGCGCTTGCATTGAATTTTAATTACTTTACTTGGCCGTTTTCCGACATTTCTTCCGCGGATCTCGGCCTGCGAAAAGGCCTTAAGGACTCCGAGCTTCTTTACGGGACAATTCACAGCATCATGGAGAATCTTGAAACGCATACTTTTACCGAATACTGTGATCGCTATTTGCTGCATTATATTTTGTTCCGTCCTTATGAAGACAAAAAAGATGTCACCATCATCGGCCCATTTCTGAAAACCGCCGCCGACCAGGAATACATGGATCATCTGATTCAGATTCACCACCTGAACCATAACGAGGCGGAGACGGTCGGAGATCTTTTAAACCAGATTCCGGTGTTTGACAATAACATGCGCCTGATTTCCATTTTATATGATTTGATAGATTATATCGTTCCGCTTGAATCCGATTTTGACTTTAAAGAACTGGCGCCTGACATCGAAACAGTCGACATCCCTTACGTGCCCGTTGACGACTACATGCTCAACGTCAAAGCCACAGAAAAACGCTATGCCCTGGAAAAACCGCTTTTGACGGCCGTCTCCAAGGGGAATGTGGCCGAGGCGCTGGAGCTTTCAAGGCAATTTATGAGCATGATTTACGCCCCTCGTATTAACGATCCGCTTCATGACAAGAAAAACGGCCTGATTTCGACAAACACTCTTTTGCGTCTCGGCGCGGAAATGGGGCATGTCCATCCGATTTTCGTCCACAAGCTTTCTGGCAAACACGTAAAGCTGATCAACCAGACCAGCTCCATTACGCAGCTGAACAAGTTACACGAGAAAATTATCCGCAATTATTGCCTGCTGGTACAGAACAAATCGCGCATGAAATATTCCAAACTGATCAAGGATGCACTTAATTACATTGACTTTAATTTAAGCGGTACACTGACCCTGTCCGCACTGGCCGATTATTTCCACGTCAGTGCACCCTACTTTTCCCGGGTATTTAAAAAAGAACTGAACATGACCGTCACCGACTACGTGACCAGTCAGCGCATCCACGAGTCCTTGCGCCTGTTGAGTTCCACCAACATGCAGATTCAGGAAATCGCGGCCTACGTCGGGATGATAGATTTTAATTATTATACGAGAACCTTCAGGAAATGTATCGGATGCACGCCGAGGGAGTACCGGAAGAATTTAAGGAAATGATTTAAGAGTAATTCTGATTATTTATTTGTCCATTCTCCCACTCCCTGCCTGACTGTCTCTTTCATGCCTAAACAGCGTTGTTTTACTAACCATGAACATGTTACTCCGGAAATGTACAGGAAGGTCATGTCCCGTTCCCGTGGAAGAAGGCCACCCGCCTTACTTCCCTTTGGCGTTTGCTGCACTGCAGAATCTCCTGCAATACCTGCCCTACGGCAGGACATGTTCATACAAATTATCACCGTTACAGTCAATCACCACGACTGCCGGAAAATTTTCCACACGTATTTTAAGCAGAGCCTCGGCTCCGAGATCTTCATAACAGACGATTTCCGACTCTTTGATGCACCCGGAAAGAAGCGCTCCCGCGCCGCCTACCGCCGCAAAATAGACACCGTGATTGCGAACAATGGCATCCACAACCTCCTTTGAACGATTTCCCTTGCCGATCATGGCCTTCTGCCCCAGGTCCAGAAGCCGCGGCGCATACCGGTCCATCCGGGTTGCCGTCGTAGGACCGGCGGAGCCGATGGGACGCCCCTGTCTGGCCGGGGAAGGCCCCATGTAATAGATGGCAGCATCCTCTATGTCGATCGGAAGCTCCTTTCCCGCGTCCAGCGCCTCCGTCATGCGTCTGTGGGCTGCATCCCGCGCCACATAGACCGTTCCGGTAATATACACATAATCTCCGCTTTTTAAGCCGGCAGTGACCTCCTGCGTGATCGGTGTTGTAATATATTTCTCCATTCCGTCTCTCCTGTAGATTCACGATTTTACAGTTCTCTTACCACATGGCGGTTCACATGACAGCATATGTTGACCGCCACCGGAAGTCCGGCAATATGCGTCGGGTATGTGTCAATATGGACCGCAAGCGCCGTAGTATTTCCGCCCAGTCCTCCGGGGCCAATGCCGAGCGCGTTGATTTTATCCAGCATTTCCTGTTCCAGCTCCGCCACATAAGGGACACTCGAGCACGTTCCCACTGGCCTGGTCAGTGCCTTTTTGGCCAGAATCGCGCATTTCTCGAAGGTTCCGCCGATTCCGACTCCCACGACAAGAGGCGGGCATGCATTCGGTCCTGCGTCCTTTACGGCAGTCAGAATCGCATCCTTTACCCCTTCGATTCCGTCAGCGGGCTTTAACATGAAAATGCGGCTCATATTTTCGCTTCCGAATCCCTTCGGCGCAAAGGTGAGCTTTACTTTTGTCCCGGGAACGATGGAGCAATGGATAACCGCCGGCGTGTTGTCACCTGTATTTTCCCGGAAAATCGGATCTCCCACAACGGATTTTCGCAGATACCCTTCCTCATAGCCCTGCCGGACGCCCTCATTGACGGCGTCTTCAATATAATTTCCCACAAGATGGACGTCCTGACCGATTTCCGCAAAAAAAACCGCCATGCCGGTATCCTGGCAGATCGGAATCATTTCCTCTCCGGCAATCTTAAGGTTGTCCGCAAGCTGCCCGAGAATTTTTCTCCCCAGGCCGGACTCTTCCCGGTCTTTCGCCTGCTTCATTGCCTGCACCATATCCGGCGACAGAAAATGGTTCGCCTCGATACACATCTCTTTTACATTTTCCGTGATTATATCTGTATGTAATTCCCGAATCATTTCATTGGCCTCTCTATCTTTTAAAGCGGATATTTAAATGCTCTCTGTATTTCTGCAGTGTCTCGTTCTGATTGCGGGAAATCATGTCAGGGAACGCCCTGAGCAGTCTGCCGAATCCGAATTTCTTCTGAGCCATCAGCTGACGGTACTTTTCCCCGAGGGCTTCCAGCTCACATCTCTTCTTTTCGAGCTCTCCGTTCAGAGCATCTCTGCGGTAATTAAGCTCTCCCGCAAGCTCCATCACATTTTCATTGAACACAAGCCTGTATTCTTTATGGATATTGTCCGCCGCTGCCACGTTCTCGTACACCCGCTCTCCGATCTCGTCGGAAATGCTGTGAATTTTTGCGGCTATTTCATCCATCGCCGCAAGATGTCTGTTGAGACGAAGAATCGTAGCCACCGTAATCACAAAATCTGCCGCAAAGACACTCATCAGAAGCACGAGAAACACGATGCCCGGTATGCGGGGCACTGCCGTGATAAACCGGTAAATGAGCGGATGCACAATTTCCATCACAAACGTACAGGCAAGTCCCCAGTAAACGGAGAATTTCAGACACACATACCCACGGATGTTAAACGGAAAATTGCTGTAATCCCACCATTTATTGTGAAACATCTTCTCCAGCAAAAATCCGGTGAGAAACTCCAGCGTTGTGGTTAAAAGGAATGACCCCGCAAACAGAATAAGCAGATTATCCTTAAGCGGGGTCAGAGCCGCCACGACAATCACAACGCCGCACCCGTAAAGCGGGCAGTATGGCCCGTTTAAAAATCCGCGGTTTACAAATTTTCCGGTGTCCAGCGCGGCATAAGCTACTTCCGTACACCAGCCGATAAACGCATATATAAGAAATATCCAGACTAATTCATAAAAATTCTGCGGCATGGCACTCTTACTCTCTTATTTTTCTTCTTTCTCCTGCTCTCTGGCAGTCTCCTCACTCTCGGCCGACATCAGCGATTTATCCTCCACGACTCTCGCTACGCTGGCAACCGTCACATCATCCTTTAGGTCAATCAGCTTTACGCCGGATGTGATTCTGCCAAGGAGCGCCGTCTCATTCACCTTGATGCGGATAATGATCCCCTCCGTGGTGATCAGCATAATCTCATCTTCCGCGCCGACGGACTTAACCCCCACAAGATTGCCGGATTTTTCGGTAATTTTGTAGTACTTGATACCCTTTCCGCCGCGAATCTGCGGGCTGAATTCTTCGATGCGGGTGCATTTTCCGAGTCCCTTCTCGGATACAACCATAATGGAATCCCCCTGGGATGCCATCTGCATGGCAATGACCCGGTCTCCGTCGGAGAGATTCATTCCGATGACGCCCATGGTTGTGCGGCCGGTGCTGCGGACGTCCGTCTCCTTAAAGCGTATGCACTGCCCGTATTTCGTGAACAGGAAAATATCCTCATTGTTGTCGGTTATTTTCACCTCGATCAGCTGATCGTCATCCCGCAGGTTGATGGCCGCAAGACCGATTTTGCGGATATTCTCGTAGTCCCTGATCGGAGTTTTCTTTACGATTCCGCTTCCGGTAGCCATAAAAAGGTATTTGTTGTCCTCATACTGCTTGATCGGTATGACCGCCGTGATCTTCTCGTCCGGCTGCAGCGGAATCAGGTTGATGACTGCCGTTCCCCTTGAAGTGCGGCCTGCCTCCGGAATCTCGTAGGCCTTGATCCGGTACACCCGGCCCAGGTTGGTGAAGAACATCAGGTAATGGTGGGATGTGGTCATAAGCATCTCAACAATGTAATCGTCCTGGATCGTCTCCATTCCCTTGATCCCTTTGCCTCCCCGGTGCTGGCTCTTGAAATTGTCCGTTCCCATGCGTTTGATGTAGCCGACCTTCGTCATGGTAATGATCGTGTTCGTCTCCGGAATCAGATCTTCCATGGAGATGTCGAACTCGTCATAGCCGATCTGGGTTTTCCGCTCGTCGCCGTACCTGTCGGAAATCTCGAGAATCTCCTTTCGTATCACTGCAAGAAGCTTCTTCTCGTCCGCAAGAATTGCCTTCAACTCGTTGATTCGAATCATCAGCTCGCTGTACTCTTTTTCCAGCTTTTCCCGTTCCAGACCGGTCAGAGCGCGAAGACGCATGTCCACAATCGCCTGCGCCTGCGCGTCCGAGAGTGAAAAGCGCTCCATCAGGGCATTTTTCGCCTCAGCGGTGGTATGGCTCCCACGGATGATGCTGATTACCTCATCGATGTTGTCCAGCGCGATAATCAGGCCCTGTAAAATGTGCGCCCGCTCCTGCGCTCTGTTCAGCTCATACTGAGTCCGCCTCGTGATTACCTCCTTCTGGTGCAGAAGGTAATAGTTGAGCAGGTCATAGAGATTTAATATTTTCGGTTCGTTGTTGACAAGCGCCAGATTGATCACCCCAAAGGTGTCCTGGAGCTGGGTATGCTTGTACAGAAGATTTAACACCACACTCGGATTGACGTCCCTGCGCAGCTCGATGACAATGCGCATGCCCTCCCGGTCGGACTCATCCCGCAGATCCGTGATTCCGTCAATGCGTTTCTCTTTATGTAGCTCTGCAATCTTCTCGATCAGCCGCGCCTTGTTTACAAGGTACGGCAGCTCCGTCACAACGATCCGGTTCTTTCCGTTCTCCATCGGTTCAATGTCCGTAACTGCACGGACTCTGATCTTGCCGCGCCCGGTGCGGTAGGCCTCGTTGATGCCTGCGGTTCCGAGAATCATTCCGCCTGTCGGAAAATCCGGCCCCTTCACAATATCGATCAGCTCGTCGATGTCCGTCTCCTTATCCTCGATATCGTTGTCGATCAGACGGACCACGGCACCGATAACCTCCCGCAGATTGTGAGGCGGAATGTTGGTTGCCATTCCCACTGCGATGCCCGTCGTGCCGTTTACCAGAAGATTCGGGTAGCGGGACGGCAGAACCTTCGGCTCCTTTTCCGTCTCGTCGAAGTTCGGGACAAAATCTACGGTATTTTTGTCAATATCCTGCAGAATCTGCATGGATATTTTACTGAGCCGCGCCTCGGTGTAACGCATGGCTGCCGCGCCGTCCCCGTCCACAGAGCCAAAATTACCGTGACCGTCCACAAGCGGATAGCGTGTCGACCAGGGCTGTGCCATGTTGACGAGCGCTCCGTAGATGGAACTGTCGCCGTGGGGATGATATTTACCCATGGTGTCTCCGACGATACGCGCACATTTACGGTGCGGCTTATCCGGCGTATTGTTCAGCTCGCTCATCGAGAAGAGCACACGGCGCTGAACCGGCTTTAATCCGTCTCTCACATCCGGCAGCGCACGGCTTGCAATCACGCTCATGGCGTAGTCAATGTAAGAGGTTTCCATTGTCTTTTTCAGATCAACCTGCTGTATTTGATCAAATATTCTATCGTCCATCTACTAATCCTGCTTTCCTAAACATCAAGATTCTGAACATACCTGGCATTGGCCTCGATAAATTCTCTCCGGGGCTCCACCTTATCCCCCATCAGGGTGGTAAACGTCACGTCGATCTCCGACGCGTACTCCTCGTCGTAGACAACCTGCTTTAATATGCGCTTTTCGGGGTCCATCGTCGTATCCCAGAGCTGTTCCGCATCCATCTCACCCAGCCCCTTGTAGCGCTGAATCTTATTGTTCTGGTCGCGGCCCACCTCGTTTAGTATGCCTGCAAGCTCCTCGTCGCTGTACGCGTACCACACATTTTTGTTCTTCTCCAGCTTGTAGAGCGGAGGCGTGGCCAGATACACATGTCCCTGCCGGATGAGATCCGGCATAAAACGGTAGAGAAATGTCAGCATAAGCGTCGCAATGTGTGCGCCGTCCACGTCGGCATCCGTCATGATAATAATTTTGTTGTAACGAAGCCTGCTTATATCAAAATCTTCGTGAATGCCGGTTCCGAATGCGGTGATCATCGCCTTGATCTCCGCATTGTCGTAAATGCGGTCGAGCCTCGCCTTCTCCACGTTCAATATCTTGCCCCGCAGCGGCAGAATTGCCTGTGTCGCCCGGCTTCTGGCAGTCTTTGCGGAGCCGCCGGCGGAATCTCCCTCCACGATAAAGATCTCGCAGTTTTTCGGATTCTTGTCGGAGCAGTCGGCAAGCTTGCCTGGAAGGGCGGTACCCTCAAGGGCCGTCTTTCTTCTTGTCAGATCTCTCGCCTTTCTCGCCGCCTCCCGGGCGCGCTGGGCCAGAAGGGATTTCTCGCATATATTTCTTGCAATATCCGGATTCTGCTCCAGAAAATAGGTCAGGTTCTCCGAAACGACAGAGTCCACCGCGCCTCTGGCCTCGCTGTTACCGAGCTTCTGCTTCGTCTGCCCCTCAAACTGCGGCTCCTCGATCTTAACGCTGATAATGGCGGTCAGCCCCTCCCGTATATCGTCGCCCGTTAAGGCCGCCTCGTTCTCTTTTAAGATCTTCTTTTCCCTCGCATAAGCATTAAATGTCTTTGTCAGCGCGTTTCGAAAGCCTGCCAGATGCGTGCCGCCCTCCGGCGTGATAATATTGTTGACAAAGCTGAAGGTGGAATCGTTGAAGGAATCGTTGTGCTGTAAGGCAACCTCCACATACACGCCGTCTTTTCTTCCCTCGCAGTAGATGACGCCGGGGTAGAGCGGCTCCTTTCCGCGGTTCAGATACTGCACAAACTCCTTGATTCCCCCCGCGTAGTGGAACGCGTGGTGATGTCTGCTGTCCTCCCTTGTATCGTTAAGCACAATCCGCAGTCCCTTTGTGAGAAACGCGGTCTCCCTGAGTCTCTGCTTTAATGTATTGTAATCAAATACCGTCTCGTCAAAGATCTCTTTGTCAGGAACAAAATGAATCTTTGTTCCGTGAAGCTCTCTGTCGCACTTCCTGATTACCTTTACATCTGCATCGGGATTCCCTCTTCTGTAGCTCTGGAAGTACACCTGTCCGTCCATGTACACCTCAACGGTAAGCTCGCTGGAGAGTGCATTCACCACGGAGGCTCCCACGCCGTGGAGTCCGCCGGACACCTTGTATCCTCCGCCGCCGAATTTTCCGCCCGCGTGAAGCACAGTGAATACAACCTC
Source organism: uncultured Lachnospiraceae bacterium (assembly GCA_949740385.1). Taxonomy (GTDB): domain Bacteria; phylum Bacillota; class Clostridia; order Lachnospirales; family Lachnospiraceae; genus Roseburia. Next base: position 4,647 of record CATJJD010000141.1, on the reverse strand, counting down.
AAGGGCGGATTTGCCCGCCTTGTGGTTCATGCCGACCGGGATGCCCCTCCCGTCGTCTTGCACGGTGATTGAATTGTCCTCCTCGATTGTCACCTCAATATTGCCGCAGTAGCCGGCCAGCGCCTCGTCCACCGCATTGTCCACGATCTCGTACACAAGATGGTGCAGGCCTCTGGCGGATGTACTGCCGATGTACATGCCAGGCCTTTTTCTGACTGCTTCAAGCCCCTCGAGGATCTGAATCTGATCAGCTCCATACTCCTGATTTTTCCTCAATTCTTCACTCATTCATTGCCTCCTTGCGGTTTGCTCTTTTCAAATACCTGTCCATCCACCACATGGAACACGCGGTTAATCTGAAAACGGTTCCTCACAAATTCCTCCAGTCCGGTACAGGTTATGATCGTCTGAATGTCTGTGATACTGCCAAGCAGATAGTTCTGCCGGCTGCTGTCAAGCTCGGACAGTACATCGTCCAGAAGCAGCACCGGCGTATTATTGATTGATTTTCTGACCAGCTCGATCTCAGACAGCTTTAACGAGAGAGCGGAAGTTCGCTGCTGTCCCTGCGATCCGTATTTGCGCAGATCCGTTCCGTCCACGGAAAAACGCAGATCGTCGCGGTGGGGGCCTGCGGTTGTCTGACAGAGTTTCAGGTCCTTCTGCCTTGCCGAAAGCAGCTCCTCCTCAAAATAATCGTCGTCGACATTCGGCTCGTATGCCAGCACAAGCTCCTCCTTACCGCCGGAAATGCGGGCATGGATGTCCGTAATCATGTCGTTCAACTCGCGCACAAAGCTTTTCCGCTTGCTTATAATCTGTCTGCCGTAGCCGAGAAGCTGCGCATCCCACATCGGGAGCGTGTCGAGCAGATCGCGCCGGTGGGAAATATCTTTTAACAGATGGTTTCTCTGGTTCAGCGCTTTATTGTAGTTGGATAAATCTGACAGATACAGTTTATCCAGCTGACACAGCTCTGAATCAATAAATTTTCTTCTCTCCGCCGGACCGTTTTTGATAATATTCAGATCCTCCGGCGAAAAGAACACAATATTCAGTATTCCGAACAGATCCCCTGCCCGCTTAATAGGCTGCCGGTTAACCGCAACGCCCTTCGCCCCGTTTCTGCGCAGGTGCATGTCGATCTGATACTGCTTCCCGTTTTTTCTGACGAGCGTTCGGATGTGGGACTCCGGATCATCGAAACGGATCATCTCCTTATCCCGGCTCCCCTTGTGGGATCTTGTGGTTCCGCTCAGGTAGGCGGCCTCTAATATATTGGTCTTTCCCTGCGCATTGTCCCCGTAGAGAATATTCGTCTCACTGTCAAAACGGATCATAAGCTCTCTGTAATTGCGGAAACCGGAAAGCTCAATGGATTCTATCGTCATTTCACAATCTCGATCGTCTCGCCGTTGTATGAGACAACTTCTCCGCCGTATAATTTTTTGCCGCGCTGCAGCTCGACTTTACCGTTTAACGTGACCTGACCGTCCTGTATAACAAACTTTGCGTCCACGCCGGTTGCCACAACCCCCGCCTTTTTGAGGGCCTGGCCGAGCTTTATAAACGTTTCATCCTCCCGGATATTCACTGTAATCATAAATGACTCCTAATTCACAGCCGTGTTGAAATTGACCGGAAGAATCAGATAAATGAATTTACCCTCATCGTCCTTGATAAAGCATGGCGCCTTCGGATTTACCATGTACAGGCAGACCTCCTCCTCATCGATCACCCGGAGAGCGTCAATAAAGAACTTCGGATTGAAGCCGATTAAAATGTCCTTGCCCTCTTTCTCAATATCAATCTCCTCGTTCATGGAACCGATGAAGGAATTCATCTTAAGCTCCATGCTGGTATCCATAATATTCATGATAATCGGCTCCTTGTCCCCCTCCTGCACAAGAAGCGTCGAGCGGTCGATACAGTCCAGCAGTATCCGCTTGTTGACCTTCACTTTTGTCTCATAGTCGGAGGAGAGCATCTGATTAATCTTAAAATATTCGCCCTCGATAAGCCGGGACACTACTGTTGTAGAATCAAAATCAAACACAATGTGGTTGTCGGTCAGGTAGATGATTACATCCTCGTCCGCATTGCCCGGGATAATCTTGCTGATCTCCTGAAGAGTTTTTCCCGGAACGACCACCTTTCTGCTGCCGTAATAATTTTTCAGCTCAATGTTTCGAATAGAGATCCGGTGTCCGTCCAGCGATACCACCTTCAGCTGATTTTCGTTGATCTCAAACAACTCCCCGGTCATGAGCTTATTGTTATCGTTGTCCCCGATGGAGAAAATGGTCTGGCGGATCACTTCTTTTAAGGTGAACTGTGAGATGACCACCGAATCATTCTTTTCAATGAACGGAATGTAGGAGAAATCTTCGCCGGATTTCCCTACGATGTTAAAGCACGCTTTTTCACAGGAAATGACTGTCTTAAACGAAGGGTCTGTCTCGATCGTCACATCGCTGTCCGGAAGCTTTCGGACGATGTCGGAAAAGATCTTGGCGTCCAATGCGATAACGCCTCTCTCTCTGATCTCACCCTCCACCCTTGTCTCGATACCCAGTTCCATATCGTTGGCCATAAGTTTTATTTCACTTGCAGATGCATCAATTAAGATACACTCTAAAATAGCCATTGTAGTTCTCGTGGGCACTGCTTTGGAAACAATGTTGACTCCCCTCAGCAGGTTCGCCTTTGAACAGATCAACTTCATTTGAAAAAACTCCTTCCTGTATAGATAAATATAGTAAGATATACGTAATATTAATAATAGGGGCTGTTCATAAGTGAATAACCCTTGCGGTTTAAGTAAAATCAGGTGCCTGAGGCACTTGATAACTACTTTGAAAGCCTGTGAAAAGCCTGAGGATCAGTTGGACAGGTCTGTGGGAAATTTTTCCGGTTACATTGTCTCTTACAGCGCCTGTCCTTCTTTTCACAGGATATGAACTGTTGATAAACGTGAATATGTTGAAACAGTTCCTGTGGTCTCTTCCTGATGTTACCGTCAAACAGGCAGGGCTGTATGACGGTAGTTGATGCATATATAATAGGAAGAAACTAGTTCGGATTGATTTTCTTTTTGATTGTTTCAATCAGTGCACGCGAATTTTCATTGGTATCATACTCTTTTGTGACACACTTGATTCCGTGGATAATTGTGGAATGATCACGGTTGCCCAGCAGTGAGCCGATGGTGTCCAGCGGACTGTCGGTCATTGTCTTGCACAGATACATTGCAATCTGGCGCGGTTTTGCGATATTGCTGCTTCTGGACCGGGAAATCATCTGGTCCACGGAGAGCGAAAAATGCTCGGATACCACCTCGATGATCAGCTGCGGCGTAATCTCACGGGGTTTGTCCGGGGTGATTATGCTGGACAGCTCTTTCTCTGCGATTTCCATTGTGATATCGGTCTGTTCCAGGTTGTGGCAGGCAAGCAGCTTGTTTAATGCGCCCTCCAGTTCACGGACGTTGGACTTAATGTTGCCTGCGATGTAGCTGAGTATGTCGTTGTCGAGTTCAAAGTTATCGCTCTCCGCCTTCTTTCGGAGTATTGCCATGCGGGTTTCGTAGTCGGGTATTCCGATGTCGGCCATGAGTCCCCACTCAAAGCGGGAGCGGATTCGTTCCTCAAGGGTTTCCATTTCCTTCGGCGGTTTGTCCGAAGTGAGAATGATCTGCTTGCCCTGTGTCTGCAGTGCGTTGAAGGTGTGGAAAAACTCTTCCTGTGTACTTTCTTTTCCGATAATAAACTGTATATCGTCGATCATCAGCACGTCGACTCTGCGGTACTTGTCACGGAATTTGGTCATGGATGAGGCGTTGCCGCCCCGGATGTTCTCGATGACTTCGTTCGTAAATTCCTCGGATGTAACATAAATCACCTTTGCGTTGGGGTTCTGGTTCAGTATAAAGTGTCCGATGGAGTGCATCAGGTGGGCCTTGCCGAGCCCGGGGCCGCCGTATATGTAGAGCGGGTTGTAGGCTTCCCCCGGTGACTCCGCCACTGCAAGGGCGGCGGACTGGGCAAAGCGGTTGCTGCTGCCGACGACAAAGGTGTCGAAAACGTAGTTTGGATTGAGGCTTGCGTTTGTGCTTGCGGTGGGCTCCGGTCTTTTTGAGAGCCGGTTGGTCACTTTCATGGATTTTGCCTCTTCCGGAAGAATAAATTCGATCTCGTATTCTACCTGGGTGATCTCTACAATTGCAACGCGAAGCGGCGCAAGGTATTTTTTGGTAATGTAGGTGAGCGCCATCTGCTCGGAGGGAACGAGAATGTAGAGCTTTTTCCCCTCAATGGCGAAAACCTCAAGCGGTCGAATCCAGGTATCAAAGGATACGTCGCTGATGTCGTATTCGGTTTTGACTGTACTTAGTATTTCTTCCCACTTTTCGATTACCTGATCCATTTTCTCTTTTAGCCTCACTCATTTCGTATCATTTGAACTATATCATAACTATTGGCATAGTTATACATATATAATAGTACACTATTTTCAGACTTAAATCAACTTTTTAAGAAGGAAAAGCAATTTAAACAGGTTATCCACAATTTATCAACAGATTGGGGATAACTTTTTCGGATAACTGTGGATATTATATACAGGCTGCATTTGTATGTGCGCTGATAT
>CATJJD010000140.1 GCA_949740385.1 uncultured Lachnospiraceae bacterium | reverse complement strand
TAGGCGTCGCAGTCCGAAAGCTGCATGCCCAGACGCTTCTCCAGCACCGCCATCAGAAGATTTACCCGGTTGTAATCCGTGCCGGTGGCCGTACGCCTCGGATTGTTGAAAAAGCTGTGGCACACAAGTGCCTGAATCTCCAGAAGAATCGGACGCGTGCCCTCCATCGAACAGGCGACCACCGAACCGGACGCATCCTTCGGCTTTCCGCTCAGCATATACTCCGACGGATTTTCCACCTCCGCAAGCCCTTCGGAGCGCATCTCAAACACACCGATCTCGTTTGTGGAGCCGAAACGGTTTTTCACGCCCCGCAGAATACGGTAGCTCTCGTGCCGGTCCCCCTCGAAGTAGAGCACTGTGTCCACCATATGCTCCAGCACTCTCGGCCCCGCAACCACGCCCTCCTTCGTCACATGCCCTACGATAAAGACGGAGATTCCCATCCCCTTTGCGATCTGCATGAGCACCGCCGTCGCCTCCCGGACCTGGGACACGCTGCCGGGCGCCGATCCCACCGCCTCACTGAACATGGTCTGGATACTGTCGATGACCACAACCCCCGGACTGCGCGCTTCAATCACGGGACGGATCAGATCCAGATCCGTCTCGCAGAGCAGCTCCAGAGAATCGGAAAACACGCCGATACGCCCGGCCCGCAGCTTGATCTGCCGCAGCGACTCCTCGCCGGAGACATACAAAACGGCGCAGCCGTCCGTCTCACCCGCGCAGAGATTGCGGCACACCTGCAAAAGCAGCGTGGATTTTCCGATGCCCGGATCTCCCCCCACAAGCACGAGAGAGCCCTTCACAATCCCGCCGCCGAGCACCCGGTCCAGCTCCGGCATTCCGGTTGTCCGCCGCTCCTCGTCGCCGCTTTTGATCCGGGAGAGCGGCACCGGCCTGGCCGCGGGCTCCGCCCTGCGCACGGTCCCGCCCTTCGTGCTGCGGCTGCTCACTGCCTCCTCCACAAACGTGTTCCACTCCTTACAGCCCGGACACTGCCCCATCCACTTTGCCGACTCGTGCCCGCAGTTCTGACAGAAAAAAACGCTCGTCTTTCCTTTCGCCATACCTTTTCCTCCCGATCTTCATAATAAAAGGGAACCCGTCGCACTGCGGCAGGTCCCCTGTCTCCAACTTCACTCTGCTTTATCTCTGCTCAATCCGAATCGCCACGGCATCGTTGCCCGCAAGCTCCACCGAAAGACTCAGCTTTCCGCCCAGGTTCGTCTTCATCGTGCCCGCCGATGCGCCTGCCACCGTGACCTCGTACTCCGTCATCTCGGAGAGCTCTAGCGTAATCTGCGCGTCCTCCGGCCCTTCCACCAGAAACTCCACGCTCTGTGCCGTCTGCTTAAACTCCGTCACCGCAGTACCCGGAACCGACTCATACACAAAAAGACCGTTGCGCTCCAGCTTGGTAATCTCCTTAAAAGTCTTAACCTTGTAGAGATCTCCGCCGACCTCATAATTGTCCAGCTTCGACTTGGATGCCAGAGTGTAGTCTCCAAAACTGATAGTTCCGTTGTCCTCGATCCGAATTAATTCACTAATTGCAGCCATTCCTGTTCTCCTTTTGTAAATTGCCCGGCAGGGCTGTCTCATGTGCCTGTACTCTGATTATAACATGAGTACACCCGTTTTTGCCATAAAATTTTACTCTTTTTCTGCAGCCTTTTCCTCAGCCTTTTCTCCGACCACAACAAGCTCCCTGTTCTTCGTCGTCACAATCACCCGATCCTTCGCCTTAATTCTTCCCTGGATGATTTCCTCCGCCAGACGGTCCTCCACTTCCTCCTGCAGCTTTCTGCGCAGCGGCCGTGCGCCGTATTTGCGGTCAAAGGCTTTGTCCACAATCCAGCTTTTTGCGCTCTCCCGCACCACAAGCTCGATCTGCATCTGGTCGGCACAGCGCTTCTGCAGCTCCTCCGCCATAATGGAGATAATGCTCTTCATGTCATCCCTGTTCAGCGCGCGGAATACAATAGTCTCGTCGATTCGGTTTAAAAACTCCGGCTTGAAAATGCGCCGGACCTCC
>CATJJD010000139.1 GCA_949740385.1 uncultured Lachnospiraceae bacterium | reverse complement strand
TCTCAGTTTGATTTCCGGCCAAGGTAACTTACAAGAAATCCGGGAAAAAGTCCACCAAGACCTACAAGTGCGCGGTTACCGTTAAGAATCCGTCCATCAAGATGAAAGCAACCGAGGAAGTTGCGGTTGGATCAAAGGTCAGCGCAGCATTTACAAAAATTGCACCGAAGTCAGCAACTCCGACTGTTACTTACACATCAAGCGATTCAGCTGTCGCTACAGTAAATTCTTCCGGTGAGGTTACCGGTGTGAAGGCTGGTGAGGCCACCATTACCGCTACCATGAAGTGTGGCAAAGAGACGAAAACTGCAAGCACAAAGGTTTCGGTTAAGAAGGTTGTTCTGCGGTCTGTAAAACAGACAAAGTGGGATACCATCGAAGCTGTGATTGAAGGCGACACGAAGAGTCTGAAAAATGAGGATATCCTTATTACCTGCAAAGATACCAATGTAGTCTGCCGTGTTAAATCCATAACTGTTGCATCAAACGATTCGACAAAAGTCACAGCGGCTATCTATGGCTCCATGCTGGACGGAAAGCTTTATACCGTAAAAGTGAACGGAGTGGAAAAGGAATTTACTGCTTCCGATAACGTAGTGGCAGATGTGTCCGTATCTCCGCTTCAGATTGCGGCCGGCGATGTAGGTACAGAGGTTGTGGGCCAGGTCGTAGACAAAAACGGTGTTGTTATCCGGGAAGTAAAGCTTATGGAGCCGGCAGCTAATGTCACCTTCGACATCAAAGTGAATGCGACAGACGGTTACACGCGTGAAAATAAGCTCGTTCTCTACAATGCAGGAAATACGGCAACTGCGGAGATTACCTACCATACCTACAAATATGAGAATGGCAGCGAGGTAGGGGTAATCAAAAAGAGCTTCAACATCGTGGCAGTGAATGCAGTTGCTTCTATTTCTGAGTTTGGATACACCGTTCTCAAAGATGGTGTAAATCCTGATTATAAGGCAGCCAAGACCCAGATTCCGGTGGACGATCTGGATATGTATGCATGGTTCGAGTTTTTGGATTCCAACAATAACAATGTTACCGAAAACTATACGGTTGAGACCAGTGACAGAACCACACTTATGGTAGCCGACGGCGTTGCAGCAAAAGCGAATCAGAAAGTACATGTTGTAGGTATTAAAGAGGGCCATGCATACATCAATGTAAGAGACATCAACGGAACGATTGTTAAGTCTTTACCGGTAACGGTAGTGGCATCCAGAAAACTTGCACGCGTGCAGTTAGGAAATTCAACAGTTGTTGTCTCAAACACCGATTTAACAGACAGTAATCTGACGAAACAGGCGGGTTATACTCCTGTTACCGAGCAGAACGTAACGGTTCAGGGATTTGACCAGTATGGCGATCCGATTAAAATTACCGTAAATGCAACAGGCACCACTGCTGTACCGGATGGACTGGTAGATTCCACTACATCGGGAGTGCTCAAAATTAATGGAATAAACTCTAAAAACAGCAGCCAGCAGCTTGTCAGCGGAACCTATTCCTATCGACTTGCCATTGCGGACGAATTTAACAGAGCGCAGCAGCTGTACTCATTTAACGTAAGAGTTGTTACTCCGAAACCTCTCACAGGAGACAAAGGCGCAGCATTGAAAGATGTTCAGGTAAGAGGCAGCCGTCAGAATTATCGTCTGGTAGTTACTCCACGGACATACAATGCAACGGTTACATCAACGACTGATGCATCCAAAAAAGATGACATCATTGATGTTAAAATCGGTGTATACGAGAGCGGCGCTTTAATTGGCTACCTTCCGGTTATGAAACACCAGTGGAATAATGGTACAACGATTAATCTTACAACTGGCGGAGTAATCAGAACTGCACAGAACTTATTTAATTCTGTCAGCACTACTTCCGGAGGCGCGATTTATAAGTCAGTCGGAGCAGGAACCCAGAGAGTACGGGTATGGACAAACTTAAAACTTAAGGGGGCAACCAGCACACCTGAATCCGTAGAGTTCCACGATGACATTTCCATCACCGATTCGGCAAATGGAGCTGCTATAACAAAGTGGAAAGTAAGCCGCTTTGCTACATCGGTACCGGATCTGAACAGATATTCCAAAGATGCAGACAAAGTAATTGCTGCAAAGGAAGCCATCGAGACCTGTCTGGATGTCAGCTGTTTTGGAAAGCCTGTAGCGGCCGGTGAATTCTATGTGGAGCCGGGTGATGTAACGGTAACAAACAATGCAATTTTCATTAAGAAGGCATATGTAATCTACTCGGTTGACGGCGGCGTCAGCTATGCGGTACCGTTCGCAATTAATCTGACCTTCACAGTACAGTAAATCATTAACTGGAATAATCGTTTTCATACGACTCACTCTTTAAAAATGGGAACGTAATACAGATTCCCGAAAAAAGAACGCTTTCAGGCGTAAAACCTGGAGGCGTTCTTCTTGATTTACCTAAAAATTTTTTATCTTATAATTCTCGCTAAAAAATTAAATCGTTTCGAATGCAGTAACAGCAATGAATCCGTATTTTTAATATTCTCATCTTAAGTTATACCCCATCAAAACCACCTTCTATCGCGAAACAAATCCACAGTCATGAGGAGCAGAAACTATGACAGTTTTCCAGTGTGGTAATGAAACCAGCCAGATTGTCTAATGCTTCCGTTTTCGACTGGACAGGAAATTTCATTGCTTATTATCAGACTTTTGTTATAATATCTGTATGGAGAATGAACGCTGGAAAGGGGCCATTTATGAAAACTGTCAGCATCGGAAAACAGGATTTTGCATCATTGCGGGAAAACGACTGTTTTTACATTGATAAAACGGATTTCATACGGGAATGGTGGAATGCGATGGACGATGTAACACTGATTACCCGTCCCCGCCGTTTTGGGAAAACACTGAATATGAGTATGATCGAGTGCTTTTTCTCAAATCGCCATGCCGGAAGGGCGGATTTGTTTGAGGGGCTTGAGGTGTGGGATCGTGAGGACTTTCGGAAACTGCAGGGGACATATCCTGTCATTTTTCTGAGTTTTGCAGACGTGAAATCAACCAGTTACAGTGAGGCATGCGCGCGGATCAAACAAAATATTTCCGAGCTTTATAACGCATACGATTTTCTGCTTGACGGAAATCTTTTAAACGACAATGAGCGCCGGCAGTTTCAGGCAGTCACACCTTCCATGTCAAATCCGGAAGCGGAGGTTTCTGTGCGCTGCCTTATGAACTATCTCAGCCGCCGCTATGAAAAGAAAGTCATTGTTCTGCTTGACGAGTATGATACGCCGCTGCAGGAGGCGTATATCCGGGGATACTGGGATGAACTGGCTGCCTTTGGCAGAGGCCTTTTCAATGCCACGTTCAAGACGAATCCTTATCTGGAGCGTGGGCTTATGACCGGTATCACCAGAGTGAGCAGGGAATCCATTTTTTCGGATCTCAATAATCTGAAAATCGTAACAACCACCAGCGCGGAATATGCCACCGCATTTGGCTTTACGGAGGACGAGGTATTCCATGTGCTGGACAGCGAGGGACTTTCCGGAAAAAAAGCCGATGTCCGGGCATGGTATGACGGTTTTACGTTCGGCGGACATACGGGCATCTACAATCCCTGGTCCGTCACGAATTTTCTTGATACCGGAAAACTGGAAGCATACTGGGCAAAAACGAGTTCAAATGCCCTGGTGGCGGGACTGATCCAGACCGGTTCGGCCGATGTGAAAAAACAGATGGAAATACTTCTGTCCGGTGGCTGTATCCAGGTTTCGATGGATGAGCAGATTGTTTTCGAGCAGCTCGGCCGCAAGAAGAATGCCGTCTGGAGCCTGCTTCTTGCCGGCGGATACCTGAGAGTTGCGGAGACAAATTCGGGAAATGGCTGCGGCTGTCGGGATTATCGGCTTGCACTGACAAACCGGGAGGTTCATATCATGTTTGAAGATATGATACACGACTGGTTTACGACACCGGATGTTGACAGCGGAGATTTTGTCAGAGCTCTTCTGGCAGGTGATATAAAAGCAATGAACTATTATATGAACCGGGTTGCATTGGAGAGTTTCAGCTATTTTGATACCGGAAGACACCTTTCCGGGACAGCGGAGCCGGAAAGATTTTACCACGGATTTGTTCTCGGACTGATGGTGGATTTGAAGGGTCTTTATACGATTACTTCCAATCGTGAAAGCGGATTTGGAAGATATGATGTGATGCTGGAGCCAAAGGCCGGGGAGAAACTGGATGCGATTATTATTGAATTTAAGGTGCACGATCCGGAGGATGGAGGAAATCTTTCGGATACGGTGGCTGCGGCGCTCCGGCAGATCGAAGAAAAACAGTATGATGCGGCTCTTTTAGCCAGAGGAATTGCACCGGAAAAGATCCGGCATTACGGCTTTGCATTTCAGGGGAAGCAGGTACTGATTGGGTGAAATCTATATGCAAACGTTTAAGAGAGAGCCTGTGTGCCCTCTCTTATTTTATCTGACAACTAATACGCCCAGTCAATATAAATCTCTGCATGATCCGGCCGCCATGGTTCCGCCGCATAGCTGATACTAAACTGGTCAATCGCATTCTTTTCAAAGCAGTTCAGATATTTGACAGCGCATCCTAAAATTTCGTCATTACCGTCATAAAATACGACTGTTGCGTGGATATTGGAGAGAACCTTCCCGCTCCGGTTGACAGCAACAAATTTCCCATCTATGACGTCCAACTTTGTGTCGATGTTGATTTTTTTACTGTAGCTTTTGTACTTTGACTTTGCAACGGAAAAACTTCCCTTATAGCTGCTGTAATTGACCGGGTTTCCGTATTCGTCACGCGGAGTAGGAAAGAACAATGCTGCTTTGGATTTGCCGCTCAGGCAGAGGTTTGTCTGTGTGTCTTTTGAAATGCTCTTTTTATCTCCGTCCTGAAAATTCATGCTCGCTGTCAGTCTGATCGTCGTCTTGTTTTTGTTATTGTAAATGGCCAGTATACCGTCCGGAAGTTTTTTATAGGTGACGGTCACGTTTTTCTTTGCCCTGGTTTTGTTAAAGGCGGCCTGTGCCTGTATCGGAGAAAAAAGCGTTGCGCAAAGGATCATTGTACACAGAATAAATATTTTTAATCGGTTTGAATTTTTCATTATTCACCTCACTGCGTGCTGTGGTAGTGAAAATGCAGGGCCGAAACCCTGCATTCTCTATTTAATGGTATGAAAACGGTTTATTCGTATCTGAGTGTCGCATTGATCGGAATAAAGAAGTGCCATGTTCCGTTACCATAAGTATCCTCTACAACTGCATACTTGACAGTTTTCGTGTTATTACTGTTTGTCTTCGTTTCGTCTAATTTAACAATAGACTCATGTTCACTCGTGTTATTGTTCATATCGACATCTGTTGACAGATTTGCGATAATATCTGCATCATTCAGACTGTCTGCAATTCTGGAATTAACACTTACTGTCGGAAGTTTCATCGTATTCTTTACTGTAAATGTCTGGCTCTTTACGGTCGAAGTAGTTTTCGAAGCTTCCTTGATTTCATATCTGATTGTATACAATCCGGTTCTTGCAAGAGTTGTGCTTCCTTCCGGACTGTATTCGATCGTACCGCTGGTATTAACTGCGTTGAATGTAATTGCTGCGCTTGTAGTTGCATTTACAACGTCGCATAAATTTGCAGCTCCATCACCGGCAGGATTTGCTTTAAAATCGCCATACAGAACTTTTGATGTAGAATACACGGTTGTTCCGTATTTTACCCCGACTTCAATACTTGTTATTGCATCTGCCGGATTGATACCGGAATTTGCATCACCAATTGAAATGGAAGAACCCGAAGTAGAGCGAACATAGCCTGCGAACATACCGTTGTATGTTGCATACAGCTTTGCAGTTACACTGTCATCCCATGTATCGGACGGATTCAGATCAACCGTCTTGTTGTCAAGTTCAATCTGATAAGTAAGCTTCAATCCTTCTCTCTTAGCAGCAGCGTTCTGTGCGATAGTATTAATATCTTTTACATTGATGCCGACTCTTCTCTCGATTGTCTTGCCGGTTCTGTTATCGGCAGCAGTCACTTTAATTGTAAATCTGCCTTCGGCTGCATCAACAGCACGATAGGTTGCCTTATACACACCAGGTGCAACATTGACAGCAAAAGAATCCACGTCTAACTTAGGTGCTAAAGATGTCTCAACTAATTCACATTCAACGTTGCATGAGGACATTTTCTGTCCCTTCTGATCCAGAAGGTTGATTGTTAATGTTCCTGCATATTCAGAGTCTTTAACGTTAGACATTGTAGTCTTGTCAGCCGTAACGGTCATAGAAGCAAGCTCAGCTTCCTTGATAACAGTCACCGGAATGGTATAGAAAGTATCCTTGCCGTTTTTGGTAGCTCTTACATTCAGCGTTGCATTACCGATGGTATTACCGCTTACAGAAATTTCTGCAAATTTTCCGCTGTTTTCAGTCATGGAAGCACTCGCGATGGCATCATTGGATGACTCAACGTTATACTCATCATAGCTGATCACGCCGTCCTTTGCATCTCTCGCACAGAAATAAACAGTTCCATTGTTTCCTTCTGTTACAGTAACAGTATCGCTTGAAAGTCCCAGATAGAATTTTGCACACTGGCTCTTGGCATTCTCAGAATCTGTCTGATAAAATAATTTTGTACCCTGTACCGCTTTCGGATCTGTACATGTAATGGTCTGTGTCGCCGAAATGTCCTGAGCGCCTGCAACGTTGCTGTTGTAAGTAACCGTCACATCTGCCTTATCGCCAACGGTATCCATTGTAATCGTTGCCTTGGAAGGCTTATCAATGCTTGCAGCAGAGTAGCTTCCGTTGATTGTCACGTAGCAGGTAGTATCCAGTGCAACACTCGGTGTCACATCAATGCCGGCAGCATCAAAAAGGGTGAAATCAATCGAAGTCTCCACATTTTTCTCTGCGGAAGCCGTATTGATGACAACGCGGGAAACTTCACCGACCTGAGCCGTAAACTCGAAGTTCTTCTCTCCGCATGTAACCTTGTATGCAGTTGCATTTGTAAAGTTGTTAAACAGTGTAACCTTTGCAGTCAGACCGTCAGCAGAGTACTCTACTGTCTTAACCGCAAATTCAGCCGCACCATCCACAGAAGAAACCTTAATGTCTTCCTTTGTGAAGGTCTTTGATGCATCCGCCGTAAAGGTAGCGGTAAATGCATTGGAAGCAGTCTGCTTTACTGCGGACAGCTCTGCAACAACAGCCTTAACCGTAACCGTCGTCTTTGCCGTTTTCTTCACAGTACCGCACTTCATGGTAGCGGTGATCACAGCCTCGCCAGCCTTCACACCGGTAACCTCGCCGGCTGCATTTACCGTAGCAACCGACTCATCACTTGAAACGTAGGTGAGGGACGGAGCTGCTGACTTCGGAGCAACGGTAGCCGCAACGCTTACCTTTGATCCAACATCTACTGTAGCGGTGGAAGCCATCTTGATGGATGAGTTCTTAACCGTAAGTTTGCACTTGTAAGTCTTGGTGGACTTTTTCCCGGATTTCTTGTAAGTTACCTTGGCCGGAAATCGGAGGGAAAGGGGCTGGCGGGAATACAGTGAAAATGCGGGATTTCTGAGGGTGTGGGGAGGAAAATGTGGAGAAAAAGGGGCGGACAAGTAACGGGTAAGTGACTGACAATATACGCGGAAGTAACAAATCACTTCCTGGATTCCGCATTTTTCTTCATTGCAATGAATGTGCTTCTGCGCTATAATAATGGCAGGATATTTCCCCGGAACAAAGGAAAATCCGGAAATGGGAACACATGCCAAAGAGAACGCACGATTACGACAACGTATTCAAGACAATGAAAAGCAAACACCGGAGGCTCTTTATTTCCGTCATCAACGACATCTTTGGGAGAGATTACCCGATGGATGCGGAGGTCGGAATTTTTCCATCGGAGGGCTACCTGACGGAGAAAGAGACGGTGGACGGAAGCCGGGAGATTGAGGAGCTGATTTCCGATTTTCTGATCCGGATCGGCGGTGAGATATATCTTCTGGAATGCCAGAGCTACGATGACGGTTCGATGGCAATTCGGATCGCCGAGTACGCGTTCATCGCGGCACGGCAGTCCGCGACATGGGACATCGGCCATGCCACAATCCCGATGCCGCGTTTCTCGATTCTGTATATCCGAAAAACAGAGTCAACACCAAAAACAACAACCGTCACATTTACCTTTCCGGACGGACAGGCGGTCGATTATGAATCCGCCAACGTCATTCTGGAGGATCTCACAAAAGAATATATCGTGGAAAAGAGGCTGTTTCCCTACATCCCGTTCTATATCGCAAGATATGAAAAAGAACTGGTCTCCGGGAACCGGACCGAAGCCGCTGCCGCCGATCTGACCTACTTCCGGGATGAAATGGTACGGCTTCATAAAGAAGGAGAGCTGCTGGACCACGAGATCATAGATCTGATGGGATTTGTAAACACGATTATTACCCACATAACCAATGGCAATCAAAATGAGGAAAGGCTGGTGCATATCATGGGGGGAATTGTAATTGAGACGGAATCGGAGAAGCTGATTCGCAGGGGTAGAGCAGAAGGAATTGCTGAAGGAAGAGCCGAAGGTAGAGCTCAGATGCTCATCGAAATCAGCCTGGAGGAAGGGCTTGACAATACGGCAATATTGAAGATGCTTCAGGACAAAATAGGACTTTCATCCGAACAGGCAGGAATCTATCTGACGCAGTACGGCAGACAGCTTGCGTAGTCTGTACCGGTTTTCCCCACATGACCAATGGCAATCAAAATGAGGAAAGGCTGGTGCATATCATGGGGGATTGTAATTGAGACGGAATCGAAGAAGCTGATTCGCAGGGGAAAAGATTAAGGAAAGGCTGAGGGAAGAGCTCAGATGCTCATTGAAATCAGCCTGGAGGAAGGGCTTGACAATACGGCAATACTGAAGAAGCTTCAGGACAAAATAGGACTTTCATCCGAGCAGGCCGGGATCTATCTGACGCAGTACGGCAGACAGATTGCGTAGTCTGTATACATTCGATCATGGATTGCTGATGTAAAACTGTCAGAACAGACCTGTAATAAAACATAACATACGATTTCAGGAGAGGGCTTTTGCCCTCTTCTTTTTGGCTGCACGTTTATTTATTCGACATGTCTGTTTCAATTACGGCTGTAATAATAAACTTACAAAAGTGACTGTTTTTGTTACTTCCGCGTATATTACCAGTTACTTCCCCGTTACTTGTCCGCCCCTTTTTCTCCACATTTTCCTCCCCACACCCTCAGAAATCCCGCATTCTCACTGCATTCCCGCCAACCCTCCACCCTCCGATTTCCGGCCAAGGTAACTTACAAGAAATCCGGGAAAAAGTCTACCAAGACTTACAAGTGCGCGGTTACCGTTAAG
>CATJJD010000138.1 GCA_949740385.1 uncultured Lachnospiraceae bacterium | reverse complement strand
TTTTGGTAGATTGTTTTTTATCATATGCACGCTCCTGTGTTACACAAACTATTAATTACTTTACCATAAATTGCGTGAAATTACAAAAAGCATTTTCGTTTTTTTCGGGAAAAATTATGAAAATTTAAGAAATCCTCACTTGTTACCGTTTCGCAAATGTTGTATATTAAGATAACAGTTTTCGGACAGGAAGGAGTGATTCCATGAAAAAGAACAGATGGGTCCGCAGGCGCCGTCCGGCGGTTCTTCTTGCGGCAGGCCTGTTTCTTCTGTTTCACATTTGCATAAATCTCGGCGGCTGCGGCAGCGCAAATCAGAAAGTGTCCCGGTCGGGCTTCTACTTTGACACAATTATCACAATCACACTGTACAACACGTCCAACGAGGGCTATATTGACAAGTGCTTTGACCTGGCGGCAGCCTACGAGAGAAAATTCTCGAACACCATCGCCACAAGCGAGATTTCGGCCGTCAACGAGAAGGCGGGCAGCTACGTGAAGGCCAGCGAGGAGACCCTTGACATTATTCAAAAGGGCATCGAGTACGGCGAAATCAGCGGCGGGCGTTTTGACATCACCGTAGGCGGCCTGTCCGGGCTGTGGAATTTCTCCGAAATTGCCGCGGGGCTTGAGAGCGCGGACAATGAGGCGGACGCCTCGGTTCTGCCGGATTCGGCGGACATAAAAAAGGCCGCCGGGCATGTGGACTACACCGCCGTCAAGATAAAGGACGGGAAGGTGAAGCTCTCCGACCGCGGCGCAAAGCTGGATCTGGGAGGCATCGCAAAGGGATATATCGCAGACCGCATGCGGGACTACCTGCGAAGCGAGGGCATCACAGCCGGCATTATCAGTCTCGGCGGCAACGTGCTGACGCTGGGGGAGAAGGAGGAGGGGATGTACACCGTCGGAATCCAGAGGCCCTTTGCTCCGCAGGGAACAACCCTTGGCACCCTCTCCGTCAGAGACGCCTCTGTCGTCTCCTCCGGCATCTATGAGCGCTATTACCGGGTGGACGGCCGGCTTTACCACCATATTCTGGACACGGACACCGGCTATCCCGTGGAAAACAACCTGTATCAGGTGACGATCATAAGCGAGAGCTCTATGGCGGGAGATGCTTTAAGCACCGCCTGCTTTGCCCTGGGGCTTGAGGACGGCATGGCTTTGGTGGAACAGCAGGCAAACATCGAGGCGATTTTTGTCACAGACGACGGAAAGCTTCACTGCAGCAGCGGAATCGGAGATACCGTAATTTTCAACGAAAATTAAAAAACAGGCGAAGCTTTTGTCTTCGCCTGTTTTTCTGGTTATCAATAGTGGAATCTTGCAACCTCGCTCTGCAGCTCGTCTGATATGGCAAGCTCGTCCTGCGCCTCCGTGGTGATGACGGAGATGCTGCCTGCAATATCCGTCGTGGATGTGGTGATGCTTGTAATGCCCTGTGCGTTCTCCTCCACCGCCGTGTTGATGGCGTCGATGGCTTCCCGGATCTTCTCGATGGCATTTTGAACCTCCGAGCTGTTGGAGGCAAATTCGTCCATGGCCGAGGACATATCCGTGATGTCGGTCTGGTAGGAGCCTGCGATATGCTCCGCACTCTTTCGCCCGGCAGCGTTGGAGTCTACAAGCGCCTTTGCGATCTGATCCGCCTTCTCCGCCAGCTCGTTTACGCTTGCGATTACGCCGGAAGAAATCACCTGGATATTGTTGGCCGTCTCTCTCGAGTTGGCCGCCAGCTGACGGATCTCCTCCGCCACCACCGCAAAGCCCTTGCCGGCCTCGCCTGCTCTTGCCGCCTCGATGGAAGCATTCAGTGCCAGAAGGTTGGTCTGGGATGCGATATTTAAAATATCCTCGGTGAGAGCCGCAATCTTGTCCACCTCTCTGACCGCCGTCATGCTCTGCTCAAGCTGCGTCACAACCTCCTTCGTGTCCGCGTCGCTTATGTCGCGCCTGGTCAGCTCGTCGTTTCGCATGCCCTCCACCTTCGTTACGATGTCCCTCGTCGCCTCCGACCGCTCCACGGCCCGGTCGTAAACGCCTGAGATCAGACCGGAAATGTTCTCCATCTCGTCCACTACCTGGGAGAGCGCCGCGCTTGTCTGCTCGCTGGAGGCCGCCATCTCCTCCATCACGGAGGAAACATTTGCAATCTGTCCCTCGGTGCTTGAGATATTGTCTCTGACGCTGACGGATATGGTGTTCAGCTTCTGGGAATTGCTGCCCAGCATGTGCATAATATTCTGCAGCGTGTCGATAAACTCGTTGATGCTCTTTGTGATCTGTCCGACCTCGTCCCCCGCCTTCACGTTGATGCGTGTCGTCAGATCGCCTCTGCCGTTTTTAATATCCTCGATCAGCTGATTGATGGAGGCGCTGGCAAGCCGGAGCGGCCTGACGATACAGCCGCAGGCAATGACAATCACCGCAATGACGATGATAAGCGCCGCTCCGGTAATCAGAAAAGATGCCCTTCGGATGGAATTTCTGGCCCCGTCAAAGAGGTCGTCCACCATGGAAATCTGGCACACGAAATTGTCCGTAACGCTGTAGCCCGTGTAAGTCAGCAGTCCGGAGAACGGATCGTCGTACTCCGTGACGCCGTCCTTCGTCTCCAGAATGTGCGCCCAGGCAGGCGGGTCCAGCTCGTTCATGTTGACCTTGAGAATCGCCTCCTCGTCCGGGGACGCAACGATCAGTCCGTCCAGATCAATCAGGTTGAGCGAATACTGATCGCCCGGGCTCATCGTTTCTGTGAGCTTTAACATGTCGATGGAATTGTTGACCGTCCCGATAATGCGGCCGCCCACCGGATCTTGAATCGTGTAGGAGATCACGTACACCGGATTGCCGGTCACGGGAGATAAGTTGTTTCCGAAAAAGTAGCCGTTTTCCATACATGCCTTATAGTACGGCTCCCCGGAGACGTCGTGCAGCGTGGAGTTGCCCAGACAGTCCGCGTATCCCATCGCTCCTGCCGTCACAAAGAAATTCTCATACATTTCGAAGGAATCCTCAAAGATCTGGCCGAGATATTCCGAAAGGCTCTCCTGTGTGTCCTGATTTGTCGTATTGGTGTACACGTACTCCTTACATGCCGCAATCACCTGCCCGTTGTTGGCAACGCTCTGGGTCAGAGCCTTCTGCGACGCTATGTACTGATCAAATGCCTGTCCCTTTGCATGTGCAAGCGTGGACAGATTACGCCTACCGTTATCAACCAGCTCGTTCGAAGAAATGCTGCTCAAAATGATCTGCGACGCCAGCATCGCAATCAGTATGCAGCCGATGGACATGGTCAGTATCTTCGATGTAATGCTGAATCTGACGGGTCGTTTTCCCCTTTTTCCCTCTTTCTGTTTTTTTACCGTTCCCATAATCTGCTCCTTAACAATCTGTACTCCAGGTGACTCTGTTATCTATTATACACTACTTTTTCGGAATTTCCATATAATTTTTGTGATATTTTTAACGAAAATGAGTCCGGAGCGCTGTGGGAAGCCCCCGCGGCATAAAAATACACGGATCTGAAAGTACAGACCCGCGTATTTTTGTGTTAACCCATATGCAGTTAAAGAATAATCTTCTTCGGACACTTCTCCGCACAGATTCCGCAGCCCGTGCACTTGTCCTGGTCGATTTTTGCGATATTGTCCACCACATGAACCGCGTCGGACGGACAGTTCCTCTCGCACAGACGGCAGCCGATACAGCCCACCGCGCAGGCATCCATAACGGCCTTTCCCTTATCCTTCGAGTTGCACTGCACCAGGTGAAGCGCCCCGTAAGGAACAAGCTCAATCAGTTTCTTCGGGCAGACAGCAATACACTTGCCGCAGGCCTTACAGCGCTTCTCGTCCACCTTCGCAATACCGTCCACAATGTGGATCGCGTCAAAGGGACACGCCTTCACACAGGAGCCGTAGCCGAGACAGCCGTAGTTGCAGGCCTTCGGTCCGCCGCCGGGAACGAAGGCCATGGCCGCACAGTCCTCGATGCCGGTGTAGTCGTAATCCTGCTTCGCCTTCTCGCATGTTCCGGCGCACTTTACAAAGGCCACCTTCTTTGTTCCGGCCTCCGCGGCCACGCCCATAATCTCTCCGATTCTGGCCGCAACCGGGTCTCCGCCAACGGGACACTGTCCCACCGGCGCCTCGCCCTTTACGATGGCCGCCGCAAGTCCGCTGCAGCCCGCGTAACCGCAGCCGCCGCAGTTGTTGCCCGGGAGCTCGCCAAGGATGGCTTCCTCCCTCGGGTCAACCTCAACCTTGAACTTCTCTCCCGCAATGCCGAGGAAAAAGCCAAGAATAATTCCCACGCAGCCCACGACAAGGGCCGCGATGATAATTGCCGTAATCATAAATTCTCCCCTCCTAAATCATTCCTGAGAAGCCCATAAACGCGATGGACATCAGACATGCCGTAAGGAGTACGATCGCCGTTCCCTTAAATGGCTTTGGAATGTCGTTGTACTCAATTTTCTCGCGGATTCCCGCCATCAAAACGATCGCGATAAAGAAACCGACCGCCGTGGAGAAACCGTAAACCACGCTCTCCAGCAGATTGTACTCGAAGGTAACGCAGTTGAGCGCCACGCCGAGCACCGCGCAGTTGGTCGTAATCAGCGGCAGAAACACGCCGAGCGACTCGTACAGCGGCGGCATCTGCTTCTTTAAAAACATCTCAACGAACTGCACCAGCGCGGCGATCACGAGAATGAAGACGATGGTCTGCAGGTACCGAAGGTCGATATTCTTTGCAAGCAGCGCCGGATTGGCCAGCACATACTTGTAGATCAGTCCCGTCACAAAGGACGCGATGGTAATAACGAAAATAACGGCGCCGCCCATGCCGGCCGCTGTCTTCGTGTTCTTGGAAACGCCAAGGAACGGACAGATACCGAGGAACTGGCTCAGCACCACGTTGTTAACGATTGCGGAACCTACCGCAATCAGCATTAAAGATGCCAAAGTACTCATGCTTTCTCACCCTCCTTACTCTTGCCCGTACACATTGCGGACTGCCCGCAGTGAGCACAGTCGCCGGAGAGACATCCGGCAGGCTCCGCCAGCGGCGTTCCTCTGTCGTCCATCTTCTTTCTGATAATGTTCATTCCCGCAACGAGAAAACCCAGCACAAGGAATGCTCCAGGCGCCATGATAAAGATCGTAATCGGCGTAAAGCCCTCGATTGCGGACAAAAACGGACGGTTGAAAAACGTTCCGGCGCCCAGAATCTCACGGATCAGACCGATTAAGGTCAGTCCCACCGTAAAGCCGAGCCCCATGCCGACTCCGTCAAAAATGGATTCCACCGGGCCGTTTTTGGAAGCGTAGCTCTCGGCGCGGCCCAGAATGATACAGTTTACAACGATCAGCGGGATGTACACGCCGAGTGCCTTCGAGAGATCCTGCATGTACGCCTGCATCAGAAGCTGAACGATGGTAACAAGAGACGCCACAATCACGATGAACGCAGGGATGCGCACGCCGTTTGGGATCACCTTGCGAAACAGCGAAATCAGAAGATTCGCAAAAACAAGAACCACCGTCGTGGACAGTCCCATGCCCAGTCCGTTGATGGCGGAGGATGTGACCGCAAGTGTCGGACACATACCAAGCATCAGCACAAACGTCGGGTTCTCCTTTATAATTCCGTTGTATAACCGCTCTGCATACTTATTCATGACTGTCCACCTCCTAACGCGTTCTGGAAATAGTATATGGCAGCGTTGCAGCCGTTTGCCATGGCTTTGGACGTGATGGTGGAGCCGGTGATGGCCTCGATCTCGTTATCCGCAGCCGGAGCCTGCTTGACAACCGTAAACTCCGTCACGTTCTTGTTCTGGAACTGGCTGTAGAAGGACTCCTCCTCCGCCTTCATTCCAAGTCCCGGCGTCTCCGCAATGCTTGTGATGGAGTAGCCGTTGACCGTTCCGTCGTTTTGAATGCCGACGGAGAATGTGATGCTGGACTGGCTGGCATCCTTCGCCGTAACCGTGATGACGTAGCCGATTACGGCTCCGCTGGCGTCCTTCGCCTCCACTACCGCGTCGATGGTGTCGGAAAAGCCCGCGTCCGATACAAGCTGATTTGCCCCATCCCTGTCATACTCGGTGGCGGAAAAGTCCGCCGCGTCCGCAAATACCGCCGCGTAAGCAGCCTTGGTGGCCTCCTCCTGCGCCAGCTCAATCGGTTCCTTCGTAATGCCGTACACGATTCCGAGAAGAAGACCCAGCACAAGGGTAAAGACCGTCAGGATCAAAGCGTCATGTACAATTTTCTTACTCATTCGCCTTTGCCTCCTTTGCCTTTTTAACCTTCACAATTCCGAACGCATCCGGGACTGTGACTTTCTCAATAAGCGGAACGAGCAGGTTGCTTAAGATAATCGCAAACGAAACGCCCTCCGCGTTGGCTCCGAAACAGCGGAACAGCCCGGTCAGTATACCGCAGCAGATTCCGAATACAATCTGACCTCTCGGCGTAATCGGTGACGTCACATAGTCAGTCGCCATGAAGAACGCTCCAAGCATCAGACCGCCGCCGCACAGCTGCGCAACCACGTAGGTCGGGTTAAAGCGCTCGGCGCCGAAGATAAACACAAACACGGCGAAGGTTATAATGTAGGACGCCGGGATGCGCAGATTGATCACGCCGCAGAGAATCAGAATAATTGCGCCGATTAATACGGCGATGACGGAAGTTTCTCCGATGGTTCCGGCCGTCTTTCCCAGCAGCATATCCATCACGTTGACGGAATTAAGCCCCTCGTTTCGAATCAGTGCAAGCGGCGTTGCGCCCGTGTACACGTCCACGCCGTTTTTCACCACGTTGAAGTTGGTCATGTCGGCCGCAAAGGCGATCAGAAGAAAACAGCGTCCGCCCAGGGCCGGGTTCATAAAGTTCTGTCCGAGTCCGCCGAACATCATCTTCACAATCAGAATCGCGAACGCGCCGCCGATTACGGCCTCCCACAGCGGAAGTCCCGCCGGAAAGTTAAGCGCAAGCAAAAGCCCGGTCACAACGGCGCTCAGGTCCGTGACCGTATTCTTTTTATGTACAATGATGTTAAAAATCCACTCGCATGCAATACAGGTCGCAATGGTGATAAGAATCAGCAGGAGCGCCCGGATGCCAAAGTTGAAAATTCCAAACAGGCTTGCCGGAAGTAACGCGATGATCACGTACAGCATAACCCTGCTGGTGGAATCCTTGGCCCGTACATGCGGTGCGGATGAAACCTGATAATTTTCACTCACAACAATCCACCTCTTTCTTTTTATACTATTTTTGTTTTCTCTTTTCCGCAAGAACCAGCTTTTTCATCGTCTTGACGGACTGTGCCACCGGCCTTCTGGAAGGGCAGACATAGGTGCAGCTTCCGCACTCAATGCACTCCAGACCGTGCCAGCTCTCGAACTCCTCCATCTGCCCGTTGGTGCAGAATCTCGCAAGGCGGGCCGGAATCAGGTTCTCCGGACATGCCTCCACGCATCTGCCGCAGTTGATGCAGGCAAGAGGGTCGCCCATTTCTTTTACCGCATCCTTTGAGAAGCAGAGAATGGATGAGGACGTCTTGGTTGTCGGAATGTCAAGACTGAACATGGCAAAGCCCATCATCGGTCCGCCGGAAATAATCTTCTCCGGCTGCTTCTCCTTCTTAAAGCCGCCTGCCGCCTCCACAAGCTGGGTGTAAGGCGTTCCGATGCTGTAGAGGAAGTTGGACGGATGCACAACGGCATCCCCCGTCACCGTAGATACACGCTTCATAACCGGGATTCCGTGCTTCACCGCATTGTAAACCGCGATGATCGTCTCCACGTTGTCCACGATGCAGCCCGCGTCCGCCGGGAGCATTTTGGAGTTGATGGCTCTGCCGGTGCAGGCGTAGATGAGCTGGCGCTCGCCGCCCTGCGGGTACTTGGTCATAAGCTCGCACACTTCCATGCGCGACTCGCCCTTTGTCAGCTCCTTAAGCCTTGCGATACAGTCCGGCTTGTTGTTCTCCACGCCAAAGACGCCCTTCGCGTGAGGGAAAAGCTGCAGTATGATCTTCATACCGCCGATCAGCTCCTCCGTGTTCTCCAGCATTCTCCGGTAGTCCGCGGTCAGGTACGGCTCACACTCCGCGCAGTTGGCGATGATGTACTCGATTTTGTCCGGCTCCTTCGGAGCAAGCTTCACATGCGTCGGAAATCCCGCGCCGCCCATGCCGACGACGCCGGCCTCTCTGACCTTTGCGAGAATCTCTTCTTTTTTCAGGAAGATCACATCTTCCCCCTCGTTGTAGATTACCTCGTTGAACTGGCCGTCGCTCTCGATCACGATGGAGTTGACCATATCGCCCACCGCCACGCGCCGGGGTTCAATCTTTGTGACCCTTCCGGAAACGGATGAATAGATCGGAGAAGAGACAAACCCGCCGGCTTCTGCTATCTTCTGTCCCTTAAGCACGGTGTCGCCCACCGCCACAACCGGAGTTGCCGGCGCGCCGATATGCTGAGACA
>CATJJD010000137.1 GCA_949740385.1 uncultured Lachnospiraceae bacterium | reverse complement strand
TACAGCTGTGTTCCGCAGCCGCCGAGCAGAAAAAACGCCGCCGCCAGCACTGCCAGCAATCGTATCCCCTTTTTCATGCCATTTACTCCTTGCCACCTGATCTCATAAACTGTATCCAGTTTATCATATTTTGTCATATAACACAATATATTATCTCACATTCACCCGCCACTTTCAAGCTCCATCCAAAATTCCACGCCGTTTTCACGGTTTCTGACCCCGCACTGCTGATGAAAGGAATCCATAATCGCCCGCACGATGGACAGGCCGATTCCGCTTCCGCCGTACTCCCTTGTCCGCGCCTTGTCCACCTTATAAAATTTCACCCATATTTTGTCCAGCTCTTCTTCCGGGATCGGGTCGCCCGTGTTGAAAACGCTCACCCTGGTCACCCGCTGCCCCGGCATCACCGAAAATTCCACCAGCCTTTGTCCCTTCGCGTGGTTGATGGCGTTGGTCAGGTAGTTGGTAAGAACCTCCTCCACCCGGAAGGTGTCTCCCCAGACGTATGCCGCCCCGCAGGGCGCAAGGCGCAGCGTGACGCCGGACTGCTCCGCCATGAGAGACGTGCCGGCCAGAAGCCCCGCAATCAGCTCTGTCACGTCAAACCGCACCATCTGCACCTTCTCGTTTCCGGACTCCAGCTGGTTTAAGGTCAGAAGCTTCTTTACCATACGGTTCATCTTGTCCGTCTCGTCCATAATGACCTCGCAGTACCAGGCTCTGCTGTCGGCGTCCTCGTTGACGCACTCCTTAAGCCCTTCCGCATAGCCTGAAATCAGCGAAAGCGGCGTCTTCAGCTCGTGGGAAACGTTGGAGAGGAAGTCCTTTCTCATCTCGTCGATCTGCACCTTTTTTTCGATGTCCCGCATAAGCTGGATGTTGGCGCTCTTAAGCTCTGAAATGGTCTCCTCCAGCGTCTCCGACAGCCGGTTCATGGACTGCCCCAGCTCTCCGATCTCAAGGCTCTCAAAGCGCCTCCTTTTGTACTTTGCCTCAAAGTCCAGCTTTGTCATGCGCCCCGCAATGGCCGACAGAAGGCGGATGGGCCGGCAGATGCTGCGGGATAAGACGACAATCACCAGAATGCTCACAAGAAGCGCCCCGGCGCTCACCACCATAATAAACTGGTTTGTGATGACGGCGCTCTCCCTTATGCTCTCCAGCGGCGTCCGCATATACACGTAGCCCCCGTCCTCAAGAAGTCCGAGAAGCACCAGATATTCCGCCCGCAGCCGCTCGTCTCTCTGTCTCTGGATCAGATAGCGCTCATTCTCCTCCACCGTCTGGAAAACGTTCTGCTTTTCCCCGTAGAGCCGGTTTACCATGTTCTCGATCTGCATCTGAAACCGCTGCTCGTCGCTGTAGGAGGAGCGCACAAGCCGGGCATTGCCGTCCACAATGAGCATATTGATATTGCCGTTGGCGCAGATCGTCTCAAAGATAATGTCAAAATCCGCCGTATCTTTCCCGCCCTTCACCTGGTCGTAGGCAAGAGCCACCTGCCCGTACCCGCGGGACAGCTCCTTTTGCTTGTTGCTTATATAATATTTTTCCAGAAACGTGCTGATGAAAAAGCAGCATAAAAGCACGGTTCCAACCACAATCCCGGCCATTGAGATGATCAGGTGCGCCGTGAGAGACAAGGGTCTCCTTCTCATTGCTTCACCTCGAACTTGTAGCCCATGCCCCAGACGGTGCGGATGTAAGCTCCCTTGTCCCCCAGCTTGCTCCGAAGCTTCTTTACGTGGGTGTCGATGGTTCTTGCGTCCCCGAAGTAATCATAATCCCATACACTGTTTAAGATCCGCTCCCTCGAGAGAGCAATGCCCTCATTCTCCATAAAATACTCCAGAAGCTCAAACTCCTTATAGCTTAAATCCACGGGCCTGCGGTCGATTAAGACCAGGTGCGCCGCCCGGTCCAAAACAATGCCTCCCGCGCTCTTCGTCTCAGCGGACGCGCCCTTTCCGCTGCGCCGCAGAATCGCCTCCACTCTCGCCACGAGAATGCCCGGTGAGAAGGGCTTTGCGATGTACTCGTCCACCCCCAGCTCAAAGCCGCGAAGCTCGTCGCTCTCGTCCCCCCTGGCGGTCAGCATGACAATCGGCACCTTCGACTGCTCCCGGATCGCGCGGCACACCTCCCAGCCGTTTCGCTTCGGCATCATCACATCCAGAAGTATCAGCGCAATATTTTTATTTTCATAGAAAACCGAGAGCGCCTCCTCGCCGTCGGCCGCCTCTAACACCTGATAGCCTTTCCGCACCAGAAAATCCCGCACCAGCTTGCGCATACGGCTCTCATCGTCCACAACCAGTATTTTCAGACCATTCATAACACGCCACCTAATCCGCGGCCCCGCCGCCCGTCTCTCCGAGGCCGGCCTCCCGCTCCTTCAGCTCCCTCTCCCTCTCATCCAGCTTTCGCTCTCTCTCGTCCAGCTCCTGGGCCCAGCTCTCATATTTGTCGATCAGAGCATTCTCATAGTTGACAATGTTTACGCTGCGCTCGCTTGCCGCCGCAATCAGAAACACGCCAACGAGAGACAGCGCAAACACCGCCGCAAAAAACGTGCTGACAAAAAAGGCGGTGCGGTAATCCCTCTCCTTCTTTTTCCTCTCCTTCTTTTTCCGCTCTCTTCTTTCCGCTCTCTGCCTGCTCTTTCGCTTTTCTTTCCGGCTGCGCCCGGCCTTTTTCGGCTCTTTTCGGCGGGAGACAAGAAGCGCCTGCTGCATCTCGTCCGGCATCGGCTCAATATCCCCCGGGTCGATGAAGGAGACGCTGTTTAAGTACTCCCGCAACTCCGAAAGAAAGGCGAAGCCCACCGGCGTCGTAAACACTTCCTTCTGCAGCAGACGATTGTGGAGCTTTAACACCGTCACCGCGTCCTTCATGTTCGTCTGGCTTTTGATATACCGGATTCCCTCCGCCTCTTTTCGCGCCTCCTGCGCCAGCTCCTCCCTGTCAAACTCGAATCCCTCAACATTAAACATAGCACTGCTCCGTATTGTCATTTCCTTTCATGGTTCTCTGATTGATCATGCCCGCCAGATAGCCCGCGCCGTAGCCGTTGTCGATATTCACCACACTGACGCCGCTGGCGCAGGAGTTTAACATGGACAAAAGCGCCGCAACGCCGTGAAAAGACGCGCCGTAGCCGACGCTGGTCGGCACCGCAATCACCGGGCAGTCCACAAGCCCACCCACTACGCTGGCCAGGGCGCCCTCCATTCCGGCCACCGCGATCACAACGTTTGCATCCGTCAGGCATTGCATGTTGGACAGCAGCCTGTGAATCCCCGCCACGCCCACGTCGTAGAGCCGCACAACCCGGTTTCCAAGCGCCTCCGCCGTCAGCGCCGCCTCCTCCGCCACCGGACAGTCGCTCGTGCCTCCGGTTGCAATCACAATCCTTCCTTCCCCCCGCGGCTGCGGCATAGTGCCCACAAGCCCGATTCCGGCTTCCTTATAATACGTGAGCGGAAGGGAAGTAAGGGCGTTGGCCTTCTCCCGGGACAGCCGGGTGATCAGTATGGTCTGCTGCCCATCCTCCAGCATCGCGCGCACAATGCCGTCGATCTGTCCGGCGGTCTTTCCCTCGCCGAATATCACCTCCGCAACCCCCTGTCTGAGCTCCCGCTGGGTGTCCACTCTGGCGTATCCGATGTCCCGAAAGGGGGCGAGCTTAATCGCGCTGACCGCCTCCGCCACGGACATCTCGCTGTTTTGCACCTTCTGCAGGAGCCGTTCCAGTTCTTCTTTTTTCATACTGCTTCCTGTTCCCTCTGTCTTAATTTTTCTGCTTTCATGTCACTGATATACGATTTACATCGAGCTGTCGTCCCGCTCTGCAATCTCGCCGGACTGGTAGGCGCGTATGAGGCCCTTTAGCTCCTCAATGCGCTCCTTCATCCGCTTTCCGTAATCCGTATCCCCCACGAGAATGCGCTTGTCCATGTACTCCACCGCCTCCTGTTTGGATACGATGTCCAGCTCGTTTCGCACCGCAAAGGCGGAAAAGTCAAACGGCTGGTGGGCGGACAGCGTAAGTCCGTAGGAGTTGTAGGTCAGCGTGTAGCCCGCGATGCCCGTCTTGCGGCGGTATGTCTTGGAAAATCCGCCGTCGATTAAGATCAGTCTGCCGTCGCACTTGACCGGACTTTCCCCGGCGATCCGCTCCACCGGCACATGGCCGTTTATGATGTGGTCCCGCCGGTCCTCAAGACCGAATTCCTTTAAAATCTTCTCCGCCGTCTCCGGCCGGTCAAACAGCCGGTAATATGCGTTCTTGCTCTCGTGGTGCATTTTTTTGTCCGCCAGGAAATACCGCTCGAAGGTTGCCATCTTGCTTCTGCCGTAGAGCGGAGAGTTGGGCGCCATCCATATATAGTACATAATGTCTCTGCCCTGCTCTCTCTCCTTTTCGTCCATGGAGAAAAAGGCTTTGCGCACATAGGACTCCAGAATGTCGTAGAGCTCTCTGCCCGCATACTCCTTGCCGAATACCTTCACTCTCGTAAAACTGCCGTCCTCGTTCATCGGCACGCAGCCGTGGTAGAGCAGATTGCCGTTGTAGATCCGGTACATGCTGCCCTTCTTCAGCATCAGGCGCACATGCCGCTGCAGTCTCTCGCAGTGGAGGAAGGACACCTTAAGCCGGTTCATCACCTCCGCCTCCTCCTCCGTCAGCTCGTAGGGATGCTCCGGATCAATCGTCGGAAAGAAGGTGTCCAGCATCGGGTAGACGTCGCCGCCGATCTGCACGGTGCCGTTCTCGTAGTCGATCCGGTGAAGAAGGCACCTCTCCTGCAGATCGAAATCCGGGTACTTGTGCATGAGCTGCCCCTCAAGCTTGAACCGGAGCACGGCGATGGCCTTGTGCATCTTCCGGTTCATCTCCGTCTCCTTCTTGCTGCGCTCCTCCTCCGTGGCATCCTTTAAGACAAACTGCTCGCAGGGGTCGTCCCGGTAGGCGTCCATGGCAAAGGTGGCCAGCGGCACCATGTTGATGCCGTAGCCGTCCTCCAGAAGCGCCAGGTTGCCGTAGCGGATGCTGGTGCGCACGACGGTGGCTATGCAGGCCAGCTGCCCGGCCGCCGCCCCCATCCACACCATGTCATGATTGCCCCACTGGATATCGAAGGAATGATATTTCTCCAGCCTGTCCATAATCAGATCCGGCGACGGCCCTCTGTCGTATATATCGCCCAGAATGTGCAGATGGTCGATAACCAGACGCTGGATCAGCTCCGCCATCGCAATGATAAAGTTCTCCGTCTGCCCCAGCTCCACAATGGTATTGACGATGGCCTCGTAGTACGCCTCCTTGTTTAACACCTCCTGCTTCTCGGTGATCAGCTCCTCGATCACATAGGCGTAATCCTCCGGCAGCATTTTGCGCACCTTCGAGCGCGTGTACTTGGAGGATACGGTCTTGCACACCTCGATCAGGCGGTAGAGCGAGATCTTGTACCAGTTTTCTATGTCATCCTCCTGCTGCCGGACCAGCCCCATCTTTTTCTGCGGGTAGTAAATCAGCGTCGCAAGGCTTGCCTTGTCCGCGGTGCTCAAAGTGTGCCCGAACACGTCGTCTATCTTTTTGCGCACTGCGCCGGAACCGTTGCGCAGCACATGGGAAAATGCCTGAAATTCTCCGTGCAGGTCAGAGAGAAAATGTTCCGTCCCCTTTGGCAGATACAGGATCGACTGCAGGTTGATAATCTCCGTGGAAGCTCTCCCGATGGTCGGATAAAGCTCCGAAAGCTGTTCCAGATAGTGCAGATATTTCTTCTCCATTGTTTCCCCCTCATTTGATAATTATGTAATTTCTGTTTTTATTCTACCACAACATCTGCGACTTGCAACCATAAAAAAGCATTTCTGCATACAAGATTTTGTATTGACCGAATTTGTCTATTCCTGTCTAATTTTGACCCGCATGGAATTACTATTGTTTTTCGGCTTCCCTTTGTTATAATTTCAAATACAGCGATCCAAAAAAACAATTCGGAGGTATTTTATGACCAGAGATGAACTTTCAATGAATTTTGGAGCAAATGTAGAACTGGAGCGCGTCAGACTTGGGTACTCTCAGGCGAAAATGGCAAAGGCTCTGGATATGTCTCTCTCTTCTTACAAACGGATTCTGACCGGTGAGACCTCCAGGATTGACATCTATACGGTGCACCTGCTCTATCATCTCACCGAACGGCTTGGCTTTGAGTATGTCGGCGATCCCGATCCCTACCTGGACACATTCCAGTGTATGCGCAAGCTTTCCCGTACTCAGCTTCGCATGATCCGTTCTTTCATTGAATTTGAGCTGGCGTTTTCGGAATCTCTCAAAAATGCCGGAAAGGAAAGGGATTACATCACGGTGCTCGTCCCCACCGGAAATATGGAGGACGGCATGTTCTACGACTCCTGTTCCCTTGAGAAGGTCAACGTAGCTCCCTATCGGAAGCGCTACGGCGATCTGATCGACATCGGTATCCGCGTCACCAGCAATCACCTTCAGCCCGTCTACCAGCAGGACGATATTCTCCTGATCTGTCAGCGGGCGATCCGCGACGGCGATACCGGTATCTTTATCGACAGAAACACCGGGCGGGCATACTCCCGCAAGCTGCGGCAGGGAAGCCCGGCCCTGCTTGAATCGATCGGCGGATACGGCAGAGCGATCTCGCTCGACGCCGGCAATCTGGAGGACACAAAACGATGGATCGGCTTTGGCTACGTTGTCACAAAGATGCGCACCGACACTTCGCCGATGTGACATTACAGTCCCGTCCGCTGTCAGACAGCCGGATGCGGCATTGGTATTCCTTTCATTTTTCATTTAGAATTTTTAAGTTTTTTTAAAAATGTATTGTTTTTTTAGCCAATCTGCGCTATACTCATATGCATGGGGCATTAGCGCAGTTGGGAGCGCGCAACATTCGCATTGTTGAGGCCACGGGTTCGAATCCCGTATGCTCCACTGTGAATCGTACAGCCGCTGTCCGGGGATCGACAGCGGCTGTACTTTTTTTATTGCCGGCGCACAAAAAAGATCCGACCGCCATTTTACTGCGGTCGGACCTGTTCTTTGAGTGGACCAGACGGGAGTCGAACCCGTGTCCAAAAACCAATCCCCTGTCCTTCTACGAGCGTAGTCTGTTCTTTTTCATTCCCTCTGCCGTCCGAAAACAGACACCCTGACGGTTTCAGTAGCTTCATGGTACGCCCGGCGGCTCAAAGCTTTGCCGCCGTCGTTTCTCACATCGTCGAAGCCTGGCTCCTGAGGTGTGAGTGCCTCAGGTCAGACTGCTGCAACTAGGCAGCGTATGCTAAATTGTCTTCAGCGTTTAATTTTAATTTTGCCATTTAACGCATTGCATGCGGCCCGCTTCTCCAGCTTCATGATCCCTGTCGAAACCATTACTGGCCCCTGTTATGTTTTGCGAAGCAAAATATAACCCTGCTTCCTCTTTCCCGGTTCCCCTTTAAAGGTTGCGCACCTTGAAGTCCCGCTCCGCTTCCCGCTTCTGGTCCTTCTTTGCGATGTCCTGACGCTTGTCGTAGAGCTTCTTGCCCTTCGCCAGCGCCACCTGCACCTTCACAAGGCTCCCCTTAAAGTACACCTCCACCGGAACGATGGTATAGCCCTTCTGCGCGATCTTTCCGACCAGCTTCTGAATCTCCCTGCGGTGCATCAGAAGCTTTCTCGGCCTCAGCGGGTCCTTGTTGAAAATATTCCCCTTCTCGTAAGGGCTGATATGCATGCCGTAGAGCATAACCTCGCCCCCTTCGATGTGGATAAAGGACTCCCTGATGCTGCACTTGCCCATCCGCAGAGACTTCACCTCCGTCCCCGCAAGGGAAATCCCGGCCTCATAAGTCTCCTCCAGAAAATAGTCATGGCAGACCTTCTTATTGTTGGCGATCAGTTTCCTTGCTTCCTTCGCCATCCGGTACCCCCTTCCTGCAGTGATGCCTATACTAAGAATAAATGATTGCGCGCAAAAAATCAATACAAAATTTAAGCCAGCTCAAAATTTATCGTCCTTGTGAGCACATCCACGCTCTCCACCCGGACTTCCACCTTCTGTCCCAGCCGAAAACGTCTGTTGGCGGTCTCCCCCGCCAGTTCAAAGGTGTCGGGATAAAAACGGTAGTAGTCGTCGTCCAGCGCAGTCACCCGCACAAGCCCCTCCACGGTGTTGGAAAGCTCCACAAAAAACCCCCACTCCGTCACCCCGGAAATCACGCCGGAGAAAGTCTCCCCGATGTGTGCCTGCATATACTCCGTCTTTTTCAGCTTAACCGTCTCACGCTCCGCCTCCTCCGCCCGCCGTTCCGTCTCGCTGCTGGTGCGACATACCTCCGGCAAAATGCGCACGTAGTGATCCCTTCGCTCCTCGCCAAGCCGCCCTCTTATATTTTCCTTGATAATCCGGTGAATCTGCAGATCCGGATAGCGCCGGATCGGGGACGTAAAATGGGTGTAGCAGTCCGCCGCAAGGCCGAAATGTCCGGTGTTGTCCACCGTGTAGCGGGCCCGCTTCATGGAGCGCAGCATCAGCCTGCTGATCAGCGCCTCCTCTCCGGCCCCGTCGATTTTCGCCAGCAGCTTCTGCAGCTCCTTCGGGTGAATCGCCGCCCCTTTTTTTGTCCCCAGATGGAGCGTGTAGCCGAAGCTGCCGATCAGCGCCGCGAGCCGCTTAATCTTCTCGTCGTCCGGCTTCTCGTGGGTGCGGTACACAAATGGCAGCTCCTGCCAGTAGCAGTCCGCCGCCACCGTCTCGTTGGCAACCAGCATGAAATCCTCGATAATATCGGTGGCCACATTGCGCTCGTAGGGCCTTATCTCCGCCGCCCTCCCCTGCCCGTCCAGTATCACCTTCGTCTCCGGGAAATCAAAGTCGATGGAGCCCCGCTTCTTTCTCTTTGCCCGAAGAATCCCGGCAAGCTCCTCCATCCGCTCAAACATGGGCACAAAAAGAGCGTACTCTTCTCTGACCGCCGGGTCGCGGTCCGCCAGAATCCGCTTCACGTCGGTGTAGGTCATGCGCCGGTCCACGCGAATCACCGTCTCCTCGATCCGGTGGTCGATCACATCCCCCCTCTGGCTCACCGTCATAATACAGCTTAACGCAAGGCGGTCCTCCCCCTGGTTCAGCGAGCATATACCGTTGGAGAGGGCGTGGGGCAGCATGGGAATCACCCGGTCCACCAGGTACACCGAAGTGCCGCGCTTTTTCGCCTCCTCGTCCAGAGCGCTGTGCTCCTGCACGTAGTTTGTCACGTCCGCGATGTGCACGCCCAGCAGGTAGTTCTCCCCGTCCCGGGAGAGGGACACCGCATCGTCCAGATCCTTCGCATCCTCGCCGTCGATGGTCACCATCTGCCAGTCCCGCAGATCCGCGCGCCCCTGCATGTCCGCAGAGGACACCGGCTTTGCCACCCGCTCCACCTGGCGGTATATTTTTTCCGAAAATTCCACCGGCAGATCATACGAGCGGACAATGGAGAGAATGTCCACCCCCGGGTCGTTGGCGTGGCCCAGTATCTCTACGATCCGTCCCTCGGGATTGCGCATCCGTCCCTTCTGCTGCCCGTAATCCGTGATCTCCGCCACAACCCTGTGCCCGTTTACCGCCCCGAGCGACTGCTCCTTCGGCACAAAAATGTCCTGCGCAAGCTTCGCGTTATCCGGCACCACAAAGCCGAAGCTTCGCCGCTCCTCGAAGGTTCCCACTACCCTTTTTATGCCGCGCTCCACAATCCGCACGACGGCTCCCTCTCTGCGCTTTCCCGTCACAAGAGGAGACACGACAATCTCCACCCGGTCGAGATGCATGGCTCCGCCGGTTCTGGCCTCCGGAATAAAAATATCCGCCGTCTCCCCCTCCACTGTCACAAAGCCGAACCCCCGGGGATGGGCGCAGAAAACGCCGGAGTGCTTCGTCACCTCGGCCTTCGCGTACTTCCCCCGCCTGGAGAGCTGAATCCGGCCCTCCTCCACAAGCTCCGCAAGCATCTGCTCAAGCCATTGCCGCTCCTCCCTCTTCACCCCCAGCACCACGGCAAGCTCCTTTATTTTCATCGGAACATAGACGCTGTCGCACATGAAGTCATATATCCTTTTTTTTCTCTGTTCATACGTTTCTTCGTTCATAGTCTTTCCTTATTAATATACAAAATTACATAAATAAAAAGACTGCCGCACACGCCGACAGTCTTTCGCATCTTACCAGATTCCAAGATTCAGTACCATTGCAAGAACCAGAAACAGGATCACGGATATTCTTGTGATCTTCACCAGCATTCCCTCCATGGAACGCCCCTTATTCTTGCCCCAGTAAGTATCCGCCGCACCGGCAATTGCGCCGAGTCCCGCAGACTTTCCCTCCTGCATCAGTATCACAACTGTAATGACAATGCTCAGTATAATAAATACAATTGTTAAAATCGTATTCAAAACGGTCACGATTTCCACCTCCTGATATTTGTATCCTGTCATACTCACGATTGAACAAGTATACCACATACAGGCTGTCATTTCAATAGATTTTTATATTTTTTCACTGATTCGAAGCAGCTGGTTGTACTTGGAGGTGCGCTCTCCCCTGCACGGCGCTCCGGTCTTGATCCACCCCGCATTGACGGCAACCGCAAGATCCGCGATAAACGAGTCCTCGGTCTCGCCGGAGCGGTGGGAAATAACCGCGCGGTAGCCGCTTGTCTGCGCAAGCTCAATGGCGTCCATGGCC
This sequence comes from uncultured Lachnospiraceae bacterium, assembly GCA_949740385.1. Lineage (GTDB taxonomy): Bacteria > Bacillota > Clostridia > Lachnospirales > Lachnospiraceae > Roseburia. The sequence goes on along the minus strand of CATJJD010000137.1, from coordinate 6,879 downwards.
TCGGTCAGCGTGCCGATCTGGTTCACCTTGATGAGCACGGCGTTGGCCACATGCAGGTCCGTCCCGCAGCGGATGCGCTTTGTGTTTGTGACAAAGAGGTCGTCCCCCACAAGCATGGTCTTCTCTCCCAGCCGCTTCGTCAGCTTCTGCCAGCCCTCCCAGTCGTCCTCGTCCAGCGGGTCTTCAATGGAGATCAGCGGATATGTGTCGGTGAGTTCCTCAAACAGGGCGATCATCTCATCCGCGCTCCGGATCACCTCGCCGTTCTCACCCGACTCTCCCGGAAAATGATACATACCGTCCTCTTCGCTGTACAGCTCCGAAGCCGCCGCATCCATCGCAAATGCCACATCCTTTCCCACCTCATAGCCCGCCTTCTCCACCGCGCGGCTCAAAAAGGCAAAAACGGCTCCCGCGCTGCCAAAATCCGGTGCAAATCCGCCCTCGTCCCCCACTGCCGTGGAAAGCTTCTCCTCGTTTAACAGCTGTTTTAAGAAATGGTACACCTCCGCCCCCATGCGCAGCGCCTCCGGGAAACAGCAGGCCCCCACCGGCACAATCATAAACTCCTGAAAATCCAGCGAATTTCTGGCGTGCACGCCGCCGTTTATCACGTTCATCATCGGCCGCGGCCACACCTTGGCATTGCAGCCGCCCAGATACCGAAACAGCGGCATGTCAAGGGCAGCAGCCGCACAGCGGGCGCAGGCAAGAGATACGCCCAGAAGCGCGTTTGCCCCGAGATTTCCCTTGTTGTCCGTCCCGTCCAACTCCACGAGCCTGCGGTCGATGGCCGTCTGGTCCAGCACGTTCATCCCCACAATCTCCTGCCGGATTCTCGTGTTGATATGGTCGATCACCTTCTGCACCCCCAGTCCGAAAAACCGCGTATCTCCGTCCCGCAGCTCCACCGCCTCAAACTGTCCGGTGCTTGCTCCGCTTGGCACGGACTCCCGCACCGTCGTTTTTCTTCCGGTGGTTTCCGTCTGGGCGGTCACCTCCACCTCCACCGTCGGATTTCCTCTCGAATCCAGTATCTCTCTTCCGTAAACATCCACAATCTGAATTATTAAAGACATAAAAACAGCCTCCCTGGTTTTTGCAGATAGCATTCCCATGGAGACTGTTTCCTATACATATTTTATTTTTACACTTTTTTACACGCTGATCTCCGCCTTAACGCCCAGCTCGTTTCGGTTGGCGTCAAGCACCGGCGCAACCACGTCCCGCAGGAAAACCTCCACCTGCCGCGGCGCCCGGCCCACATAGCGCTCCGGCTTCAGATTTTCGGTAATCTGCTCTCTCGAAAGACCGAATTCCGGATCGGCCGCAATCAGGTCCGCCAGGTTGTTCTCCCGGCCCTCCTCCTTTACGGTCCTTCCCGCCTCCATGCTCAGCTGCCGGATTTTCTCGTGAAGCTTCTGACGGTCGCCGCCCTGCTTCACCGCATCCATCATAATGTTCTCCGTTGCCATAAACGGAATCTCCGCCATAAAGTGCTTCTCGATCACCTTCGGGTACACCACAAGGCCGTCCACCACATTCAGGCACAGATCCAGAATGCCGTCCACTGCCAGAAAGCCTTCCGGCACCGACAGCCGCTTGTTTGCCGAGTCGTCCAGCGTCCGCTCAAACCACTGGGAGGCGGATGTAATCGCCGGGTTTAAGGCGTCCGCCATCACATAGCGGGACAGGGAGGCAATGCGCTCGCTTCGCATCGGATTCCGCTTGTACGCCATGGCCGAGGAACCGATCTGATTTTTCTCGAAGGGCTCCTCCACCTCCTTTAAGTGCTGCAGAAGCCGGATGTCGTTGGACATCTTGTGGGCGCTGGCCGCAATGCCCGCCAGCACGTTGAGCACCCTTGTATCCACTTTTCTGGAGTAGGTCTGCCCGGACACCGGATAGCAGGCGTCAAAGCCCATCTTCTCTGCGATCAGCGGATCAATACGGTCGATAATGTCATGATCCCCGTCAAACAGCTCCAGAAAGCTTGCCTGAGTTCCCGTTGTTCCCTTCGACCCGAGGAGCTTTAAGCTTCCCAGCACATACTCCAGGTCCTCCAGGTCCATCAGAAATTCCTGCGCCCAGAGGGTGGCCCGCTTTCCCACCGTTGTCGGCTGCGCCGGCTGAAAGTGGGTGAAGGCAAGGGTCGGCAGCTCCTTGTATCTGCCCGCAAATTCGGACAGCTCCGCGATGACGCACACCAGCTTTCTGTGCACCAGTCGGAGCGCCTCACGCATAACGATTATATCGGTGTTGTCCCCCACGTAGCAGGAGGTTGCCCCCAGGTGAATGATGCCCGCCGCCAGAGGACACTGCTGCCCGTAGGCGTACACATGGCTCATCACATCGTGGCGCACCTGCTTCTCCCGCTCTCTCGCAACGTCATAGTTGATGTCATCCACATGAGCCTTCAGCTCGTCGATCTGCTCCTGCGTGATGACCGGTCTGCCGTTCTCGGAAAGCCCAAGCTCCATCTCCGTCTCCGCCAGTGCAATCCAGAGTCTGCGCCAGGTGGAAAATTTCATGTCCTGTGAAAAAATATACTGCATTTCTGTGCTCGCATACCTCTCGGACAGAGGGCTGCTGTATCTGTCTGTGCTCATTGCTGTCTCCTGTTCTGCCTGGTCTGAAACGGTGTAAGGGTCAGAAGCTCGTAAGCCTCCTTATACTTGTCAATGGTTTTTGCCACCACATCCTCCGGCAGCAGATAATCGCTGTCCGGGTTTGCGACAAGCCAGTCTCTCACGTACTGCTTGTCAAAGGACGGCTGTCCCTTACCCGGTTCATAGCCTGCAAGCGGCCAGAACCGGGAGCTGTCCGGCGTCAGCATCTCGTCCGCCAGAACGATACGCCCGCTCTCATCCAGGCCGAACTCAAACTTCGTGTCGGCGATAATAATGCCCTTCTCCCTCGCGTAGTCCGCGCACTTCTTATAAAGGGCGATGGTGCAGTCTCTGATCTCTTCGGCGTAGCCCGCGCCTTTTCCCGGATAGAGCTCCTCCAGCACCTGAACCGACTGCTCAAAGGAAATATTCTCGTCGTGGCCGCCCAGCTCCGCCTTGGTGCTCGGCGTGTAGATCGGCTCCGGCAGCCGATCGGACTCCGCAAGTCCCTCCGGCAGGCGGATGCCGCAGACGCTTCCGTCCTTCTGATAGCCCGCCCAGCCGCTTCCGGTGATGTAGCCCCGCACGATGCACTCGATCGGAAGTATCGCAAGCTTCTTACAGAGCATGCTGTTTCCGTCAAAGCGCTCCTGCCGGAAAAATTCCGGCATATCCTTCACGTCCGTGGAAATCATATGGTTCGGCACCACATCCTCCGTAAACTGAAACCAGAACCGCGACATCTGGGTGAGGATCGCGCCCTTGTCCTTTACTTTATTTTTCAGTATGTGGTCAAACGCCGAGATCCGGTCCGTGGCAACCATGACCAGATTATCTCCGATGTCGTAAATCTCCCGGACCTTGCCCTCCTTAAATGGCTTATATTCCTGCATTTCTCCTCCGTCTCTCCCGCTTTCGGGCTATGCTCTCACAATCAGCGACTTTCCGGTCATCTCCTTCGGCTGCGGAAGCTCCATAAGCTCAAGAAGCGTCGGCGCAATATCCGCCAGGCAACCGCCCTTCCGCAGCTTCATGGAAGGGTCCGCGTTCACAAGAATGAACGGAACCGGGTTGGTGGTATGGGCCGTGTGCGGCTCGCCGGTCTCGTAGTCGATCATCTTCTCCGCGTTGCCGTGGTCCGCGCAGATAAAGAGCGCGCCGTCCGCTTCCTTCACCGCAGCCACCGCGTCGCCCACAAGCTGATCCACACGCTCCACCGCAGCCACCGCAGCGGAAATGACGCCCGTGTGCCCCACCATGTCCGGGTTGGCAAAGTTGATGACGATCACATCGTATTTGTCGGATTTGATGGCCTCCACCAGATCCATGCCCACCTCCGGGGCACTCATCTCCGGCTTTAAGTCGTAGGTTGCCACTTCCTTCGGAGAGTTGACCAGAAGTCTTGCCTCGTCTGTGTTCGGCTCCTCCACGCCGCCGTTGAAGAAAAATGTCACATGGGCGTACTTCTCCGTCTCCGCAAGGCGAAGCTGCTTCTTGCCGCATTTTGCAAGATATTCGCCGAAGGTGTTGACAATCGTCTCCTTCTCGAAGGCGATGCTCTTGTTCGGGATCGTCTCGTCGTAGTCCTTGAAGCAGACGTAGGTCAGAGGAATCCTTGTCCGCTCAAATCCGGTGAACCCGTCGTCGCAGAAGGCTCTTGTGATCTCTCTCGCACGGTCCGGGCGGAAGTTGAAGAAGATCACCGAATCGTTCTCCTTCACGAGTGATAACGGCACACCCTCATCGTCCGTAATCACCGTCGGCAGGACGAACTCGTCCGTCACATCCTTCTCGTAGGAGTCCGCCATTGCAAGCACCGCGTCCTTTGCCTGCACGCCCTCGCCCTTTGTCAGGGAGTCGTAGGCCTTCTGTACTCTGTCCCAGTTGTTGTCCCGGTCCATCGCATAATATCTGCCGGAGAGGGACGCCACCTTTCCGACGCCGATCTCCTTCATCTTATCCTCCAGCGCCTGCACATAGTCTTTGCCGGAAGCCGGAGGTGTGTCGCGCCCGTCCAGAAACGCATGGACAAACACCTTCGTAAGTCCCTGCCGCTTCGCCATCTCAAGAAGGCCGTACAGGTGCGTGTTGTGGCTGTGCACGCCGCCGTCGGAGAGCAGTCCCCACAGGTGAAGGTCGCTGTCATGCTTCTTACAGTTCTCCATCGCCGCAAGAAGGGCGCGGTTCTCGAAAAAGTCCCCGTCCTCGATCGCCTTCGTGATGCGGGTCAGATCCTGATAAATAATGCGCCCGGCGCCGATATTCATATGTCCCACCTCGGAGTTGCCCATCTGTCCGTCCGGCAGTCCTACCGCAAGCCCCGACGCGTTGCCCTTCACGAAGGGACACTCCGCCATAAGGCGGTCCATAACCGGGGTGTCTGCCATGGCGATGGCATTCCCTTCCTTCTTTTCATTCAGGCCGTAGCCGTCCAGCACCATCAATACTACAGGTTTCTTACTCATGATCTTGTCCTCTCTTTATTTATGCTAAGTCTGTGTGACTGTAACTCCCGTATGTGCAATTCCCCGCAGGGCTGCAGCCATTCTGTCACTTCCTGTTGCCGTTTATGTCGATCGTCTTTCCGTCCAGATCCAGGTCGTCCAGCTGCATCCCGTATCTTCTGCCTGACGTGTAGGCGTAAGGAGACTCTCCCGGCCCGCTCACGTTGCGGAACGGATGCACTCTGCCGTCCTCGTCAATTCCGACGCCCGAGGAGACGTCCGCCAGATAGTGGTAGAATTCCTTTTTGTCGTCCGCGCCTTCCAGCATCCGGGTTGTCAGATCCCGCTGCATACACGGCAGCATGTAGAGCGACAGCTCGCCCGTCCCGCTGATCCGAAGCTGCGCGATGGACGTGTAGAGGGCTCCCGTCGAGTACCAGACGTTGCCCAGGCTGTACACCACCGGCACCCCGTCCAGAAACTGCACGCCCTGCAGCCGGTGAGGATGTCCGCCGATCACCGCGTCCGCTCCCGCTTCCACGTAAGTCCGGGCCGTTTCCTCCTGTCTGCCGTCAAAGTAGTTGCTGCCCTCCGTGCCCCAGTGGGTGTAGACGATCACATGGTCGCTCGTTCTGTCCGCCTCCGTGACTGCCGCCTGCACAAGAGATTTCTGCGCCGGCTCCGATACGGACACGACAGCGATTTTCCTGCCTCCCGCCACAAAACAGCGGAGCGAAGGCTTCGTCCCGGCACAGGCGATCCCGGCATTCTCCGCGGCATCCATCACGCGCAAAAGCTCCTGTCCGTCGTGCTCTCTGCCTCCGCCGTCCGCAAAGGTTACCATGTCCGCATCGAAAAACTCCAAAAGCCGCACCGTCTCCTCCACCGTGGAAAAGGTGTACGCCCCGCTCTCCTGCCCGTCTTTTTTAACCGGTTTGTTGAATTCACCGCTGACCGTCACAAGGTCCGCCGACTCCAGCTCCGCCTTCACGCTGTCCGACAGGCTGGCCTCCACACCGCCCGGCGCCTGCATGGTGCTCCAGCCCTCGTCCAGACAGACGTCCCCGAGAAAATCAAGCCGGATGCACGACGGATCCTTCGCCTCCTTCCAGACAACGTTCTGCTGCCTGTGGGAATTGAAGCCTCTGTCCTTGCTGTAGCATGTCCAGAGTACGTGCATGGTGTTTTTCGTCCACTCGTACCACTTGTCCGCGCCCGTCTCCTCTGTGAGCTGCGACTCGATCTTCTGCAGCAGCTCCTGCCCGTATGTGCCGCCGAGCCAGCACAGAAAGCCCTCGTCCACCGGATAACCGCAGAAAAACTCCCTGCTTCCCCGATCCAGAATCCCGGACATGACAGCCGCAGCATCCGTTTCCTCCGTATTCACATTTTCCATTTTTTCTGTCGGCTGCACCGCGTTGTCCGCCTGCCCTGCGCCCTCCGAAATATCCGGCGGCACGTCCCGGTCTCTGTCATTATCCTGCATTATGGTCTGTGCCGAATCATTTTCTCTCCACAGCTTAAGCGCTCCGGCAAAAAGCAGAAGCAGAAATACCGCCAGCATCCCGACTCGAATCATCTGTTTTCTCATAAGACCTATTTTATCTTCTTTTTCGTCTCTTGTCCATACATAAAAAGCCTTAAAAAAAGATCTGTCCACCGCTGCATTTAAGCATAATGGACAGATCTGCTCTCACAAATGTAACTAGTAATTTACGATGGAGCCGAATTCCGCTTTGAGGCTTGCTCCGCCTACCAGACCGCCGTCGATGTCCGGCTTTGCAAACAGCTCCGCCGCATTGCCTGCGTTCACAGAACAGCCGTAC
>CATJJD010000136.1 GCA_949740385.1 uncultured Lachnospiraceae bacterium | reverse complement strand
GCACCTGCATACCATAATCGTAAGCAATGTAGTCCCAGGCCTCGTGAAACAAAATCACCTTCGTTCCATGTGCCGCCCGGGCAATCGCCGCCTGCCGCTTTTGCAGGTCCGCAAGCTTCGCGTCGTACGCATCGGCGTTCTCCCGATACCGGGCGGCGTTTGCCTCATCGGCCTCCGCCAGCTCATACGCGATAGTCTGCACCAGCTCCCGGTACACGGCAATACTCATCCATGCGTGGGGATTCGTCTCCTCGCCGTCGCTCAGGAGCTCCGTATACGCGCACGCTTCGATCACCGCGAGGGAAGGGTAAGCCTTCCCCACATCCTGCATAAAGCTCTCGATGCCGCCCCCGTTAATCACAAACACATCCGCAGACGCAAGCCTCTTCATATCCTCCGGCGTCAGCTGAAAATCATGCAGACATCCGGTCTGGGGCTCGCTCAGATTTTCCAGCGACACGCCGGGCACATCCGACACAATATTCGCCACCGCCACATACATCGGATAAAAAGAAGTCAGTACCCGAAAAGAATCCTGGTCTTTCGTTTTTTCGCCGTATCTCACATAGAGATTCGTAAGTCCCATGCCAACCGCGAGAACCGCGCACAGAAGAACAGCAGTAAACACATATTTATTTCTCATTCCCATGCCCTTTCTGACAATGACAGCACAAAATCAGCCGCTTTCCGGCTCATCGCTTCCCGTTCCTTCGCTTCTTCGCCGTCTTTTTCGCCACCGGACGGCCGGTTTTCTTCCAGCGCGGCTTCCGGCTTTCCCCGGCATTCTCCTGCGGCCCGGGCGCAGCTGCCGCAGGTCTGTCGTCCGTACTTTCCTGCGGCGCAGCCCCGGAGAAACCGCACAAAAGCTCGATCTCCTCCCAGATCGCCTCCCGCCCCTGCCTGGTCACAGAGGAGAAGGGGATCACCGCCGTCTGCGGAGCCATGGAGAGCGCTTCCCTTATCATCCGCACATGGACCGCCTCCTGGCTGCGCCTCAGCTTATCCGCCTTCGTCGCTATAATAATCGGCTCATACCCCTTTGCCGTAATCCAGTCATACATCATCCGGTCATTCTCCGAAGGCTCATGGCGTATGTCAATCAACAGAAAAACCGCCCGAAGCCTTTTCGACGTGTGCAGATAGTGCTCGATCATCTGCCCCCACTTCGCCTTAATCTCCACACCTGCGCCGGCATACCCGTACCCCGGCAGATCCACCAGATACATACAGCCGTTCACATTGTAGAAATTGATCGTCTGTGTCTTTCCCGGCTGGGAGGACGTGCGGGCCAGTGATCTGCGGTTCATAAGCGCATTGATCAGCGAGGACTTCCCCACGTTGGATTTCCCCGCGAACGCAATCTCGTCAAAGGGATTGTCCGGAATTTTACTTGTAATGCCGCACACCGTCTCCAGATTCACATTTTTAATAACCATAAGTCCTCCAGCTATACCACAACAAAGGCTGCCATTCTATGCAAATGCAGCCTTCGTAACCTGATCCATATGTTCTACCAGAAGAATCTCAAGCCCTCCCGTGATCTCCTCCGAGATCTCGCTCAGATCCTTCTCATTCTCCCGCGGAATGCACACCGTAGTCATGCCGGCATTTTTCGCGGCGAGAAGCTTTTCCTTAAGTCCGCCGATGGGGAGCACCCGGCCTCTCAGCGTAATTTCCCCTGTCATCGCAATGTCCGCACGGACCGGCTCCCCGGTCGCGGCCGAGAGTATCGCAAGGGCCATCGTAATGCCCGCAGAGGGGCCGTCCTTTGGCACTGCGCCCTCCGGAATATGAATGTGCACATCGTGCTCCTTAAAATAATCCGGCTCAATACCATACGTCTCGCTGATCGAGCGGATATAGCTGATTCCGGCTCTTGCCGACTCCTTCATCACGTCGCCCAGCTTTCCGGTGAGCTGCAGCTCTCCTTTTCCGGGCATCACGTTCACCTCAATCTCCAGCGTAACGCCGCCCACGCTGGTCCACGCCAGCCCTCTGACAATCCCGATTTCATTCTTCTTATTTTTCTTATCCTGCCGGTACCGGCGCTTGCCCAGATACTCCTCCAGATTCGTGCGGGAAACCCGTATCTTCTCGTCCTCCTGGTAGATGCGCTTCGCAGCCTTTCGGCACAGTTCCCCGATTTTCCGCTCCAGCTCACGCACCCCGGCCTCTCTGGTGTAAAAATGGATTATATCCTGCATGGCCCTGTCGTTGATTTTCAGCTGCGACGGCTTTAAGCCGTTTTTAGCCAGCTGTTTTTCGAACAGATGCTCTTTTACAATATGAAACTTCTCGTTCTCCGTGTAGCTGCTGACCTCAATGATCTCCATGCGGTCCAGAAGGGGCTTTGGAATATCCTGCGCCGAATTCGCCGTGGCGATAAAAAGCACCTCGGACAGATCCACCGGAAGCTCCACATAGTGATCGCGGAATTTGTTGTTCTGCTCGCTGTCCAACACCTCCAGAAGCGCCGCCGACGTGTCTCCCCTGTAGTCGCTGCTCACCTTGTCAATCTCGTCCAGCAGCATCAGCGGATTTTTCACTCCCGCCGACCGCAGACCCGCCACAATGCGGCCCGGCATCGCCCCGATGTACGTTCTGCGGTGGCCGCGTATTTCGGCCTCGTCCCGCACGCCGCCCAGGCAGACCCGGACATATTCCTTGTCAAGAGCCTTTGCCACCGACCGGGCGATACTGGTCTTTCCGGTTCCCGGAGGCCCCACCAGGCAGATAATCGGGCTCTCACCCCTGCTGGTGCGGTTGCGCACCGCAAGAAACTCAATCACCCGCTCCTTGACCTTTTCCAGCCCGTAGTGATCCTTATCCAGAATCTCCTGGGCGTGATCCAGATCCCTGTTGTCCACAGACATCTTATCCCAGGGCAGCTCCAGAAGCGTCTCTATGTACCCGCGGCTCACCGTGCTCTCCGAGGAGGCAGCGCCGATTCCCCGGAACCGCTGTATCTCCTTTTGAATCCGCTCCCGCACTTCCTTCGAGCACTCCAGACGGCCAAGCTTCTCCATATATCCCTCGGCGTCGGAGTCCGTGTTCGTCTCGCCCAGCTCCTCCCGGATGATGGACATCTGTTCTCGCAGCACATACTCCTTCTGGTGCTTCTCCACCCGCTCCCGCACCTTCTGCTGAAAATCATTTTTGATGGCAAGAACCTCGATCTCGCGCATCAGTATTCCCAGAAGCTCCTCGTAGCGCTGCGTCAGCGAAACCGCCTCCAGAAGCCTCTGCTTCTCGCTGTAGCGCACCGGCAGATTGTTCCCGGCATAGTCCATAAGCCGGGGCAGATCCCACATCCGGCCGATCTGCTGCAGCACATCCTGCCCGATTTTTCCGTGAAGTCTGGCATATTTCACGAAGGTCTCCTGCACGCTCAGCACCATCGCCTGTCTGGCCTGCTGGGGCAGGTCCTCATCCTCGTCACTGCAGACGATCACCCGCGCCTCCAGATAATCCTCCCGGTCCGTGTAGCTGTATGCCTCCGCGCGGCCCGCGCCCTCCGCCAGAATGCGCACAATATCATTCTGCAGCTTGATAATCTGCCTGACTTCCGCCACAATGCCGATGCGGTATAGCCCCTCCGGCCCGGGATTCTCCTGCTCCACATCCCGCTGGGTCACGAGAAAAATCCGCTCCCCCAGCGCCATCGCAGCCTCCACCGCCCGCAGCGAGCGGTCTCTGCTGATGTCGAAATGCGCGATCATCCCCGGAAGAATCGTCATTCCCCGAAGGGCCACCGCCGGTAAAGTTAATACTGTATCTTTCACGTACTCACTACTCCTATGAAGCCAACTCCTTTGTCGTATGCGGCTGCTTTAACGCAATCCTTGGAGTCTCCTCGTCCTCAATCGCCAGATTTCTCTCCACAAGCTCCCGGTCGATCACACAGCGGCTGATGGACTCATCCGACGGAATCCGATACATCAGATCCAGCATCACAGACTCCATAATGGCACGAAGCCCTCTTGCGCCGGTCTTTCGCTCCATGGCCTTCTCCGCGATCGCCACAACCGCGTCGTCTGTAAATTCCAGTCCGACGCCGTCCAGCTCAAACAGCTTCGTGTACTGTCTGACCAGAGAATTCTTAGGCTCTCTCAGAATCCGAATCAGCGCATCCTGATCCAGAAGATCCAGAGAAACCGTAATCGGCACACGCCCGATAAACTCCGGAATCAGCCCGAACTTGACAAAATCCTGCGGCAGCGCCCGCTTGAACTGCTTGCCGACGTTCAGCTCTGATTTGGACTTCACCTCGGCGTTAAAACCGATGGCCGAGATGTCCATACGGCTCTCGATAATTTTCTCCAGCCCGTCGAAGGCCCCGCCGCATATAAAAAGAATATTGGTGGTGTCAATCGGGATCAGCTCCTGCTGCGGGTGCTTTCTGCCGCCCTGCGGCGGAACCGACGCAACGGTGCCCTCCAGAATCTTCAGAAGCGCCTGCTGCACACCCTCGCCGGACACATCCCTCGTAATGGAAACATTTTCCGACTTCTTCGTAATCTTATCGATCTCGTCAATGTAGACAATTCCGTGCTGCGCCCGCTCCACGTCGTACTCCGCCGCCTGGATCAGCTTCAGGAGAATATTCTCCACATCCTCCCCCACATACCCCGCCTCCGTCAGCGTCGTTGCGTCCGCGATGGCAAACGGCACATTGATCACCCGCGCCAGCGTCTGCGCCAGAAGCGTCTTGCCGGACCCGGTAGGCCCCAGCATCAAAATGTTGCTCTTCTGCAGCTCCACCCCCAGATCATTTCCCGCAAGAACACGCTTGTAATGGTTGTAAACCGCGACAGACAGCACCTTCTTCGCCTGATCCTGCCCGATTACATACTCGTCGAGGAAGCTCTTAAGCTCCTCCGGCTTTAAGAGGTTGATGTCCTCCTGCACGGTTGACTTCCTCTCCTCTCCGAAATTCTCCTCATCAATAATCTCGGCGCATATATCGACGCACTCATCGCAGATAAACGCACCGTGCGGCCCTGAAATGAGCCGTCCAACCTGCTCCTGCGTCTTGCCGCAGAAAGAGCAGCGAATTTTCCCATCATTTTTTCCGTTCATAATCTATACTCCATACCACAAAGCGGTTATTCTGAAATCACTTAGAAATTAACTGGCTTGAGGGCGCCCCGTCCATGCGTCATCCCACGGGGCACCCTCCCTCAAAAATTCTTTTGCAACTATCTGCTCATGATTACATCGTCAATCAGACCGTAGGCCTTCGCCTCCTCGGCAGACATAAAGTAATCTCTCTCGGTATCCGCCGCGACCTCCTCGTAAGGCTTTCCGGTGTTGGCAGCCAGAATCTCGTTCAGACGCTTCTTCGTCTTTAAGATATTCTCCGCTACGATCTGAATCTCCGTCGCCTGTCCCTTCGCTCCGCCGGACGGCTGATGGATCATCACCTCCGCGTTCGGAAGCGCAAAACGCTTGCCCCTGGCACCGCCTGCCAGCAGAAATGCCCCCATGCTGGCCGCAAGCCCGATGCAGATCGTGGAGACATCGCACTTGATATACTGCATCGTGTCATAGATCGCCATGCCGCCGGTCACCATACCTCCCGGCGAATTAATATAGAGCTGAATATCCTTGCCCGGATCCTCCGACTCCAAAAACAACAGCTGCGCCACCGTAAGGCTCGCCGTAGCCTCATTGACCTCTTCCCCCAGAAAAATAATCCGGTCCTTAAGCAGGCGGGAATAAATGTCGTAGCTGCGCTCTCCTCTGCTGGTCTGTTCGACAACGTAAGGTACTAAACTCATTGTGAAACGCCTCCATTTCCGTCAATCCGTTTATGCTCAAAGACCGGCCCGAAAAATTTCGGGCCAGTCCGTATCTTTACTCTTCTGCGTCCGCCTCAGCCTCTGCTTCTTCGTCCGCCTCCCTGTCTTTCCTGTTCTTTGCCTTTGCCCGCTCCTTTGCGTTTGCCAT
>CATJJD010000135.1 GCA_949740385.1 uncultured Lachnospiraceae bacterium | reverse complement strand
TTTCTATGTCACTTGTCTCTTAATATACATGAAAATTGGTATTTTGCTATCTCAAAGTGAGATTTTGAGGACATTTGTCTTGGAAACGAAAAACAAACCAACCTTTAAAAGGGCACTATCTGTCCATTTAAAGGTTGGTTTGTGAGTTAAGCGATTTTATTCAGTTAATGTTTTAATTACCTTGGCTGGCACACCGGCAACTAAGCTATTATCAGGGACATCTTTGGTCACAACTGCCCCAGCAGCCACAACGACATTATCACCAATTGTTACCCCTGGCGTAATCGTTACTTTGCCGCCAATCCACACATCGTTGCCAATCGTCACTGATTCTACTTTTGCTAAGCGTTTACGGCGACCCACAGCAGTTAATGGATGGTTGACAGTGTAAATATCAGTATTTGGACCTATCCAAACATTATTACTAATATGAACTTCCCCGACGTCAAGCACTGTTAAATTATAATTGGCGAGGAAATTATCGCCAACATAAATATTCTTGTCGTTCTGGCTGATTTTCAGAAATGGCATTAAATTCTTGTGCAAGGGTTGCTGCTCGTAATTTGCGGGATGCTATTTCTGGTGCACCAAAGTTAAACCATTCTCCTGCTTCTAATTTATCAATCTCGAACATGATCATCTTACCTCTTTATTATTTTTCATTATACTGGCTATAATACAAGTTAAACCATGGTTTAAGTCAACAGAAAGGATGAAATTTAAATGCGATATTCAATTGGTGAAATTGCAAATAAGCTAGGCGTCCCCCCCTTCAACGCTTCGTTATTATGATAAAAAAGGTCTCTTACCTTTTATTGATCGAGATCAAGCTGGCCGAAGAAGCTTCAAAGATAACGATCTTAACTTCCTGCAAGTGATCGAATGCATGAAGAAATGTGGGATATCAATTAGTGAAATTCGGCATTTTATCGACTTATGTATGGCTGGAGATATTACCCTTGATGCTCGCTATAACTTGCTTAAACAAGAAGAAGCAGTCAAAGACCAAATTAAGATTCTCCAAGATCAGCTTGATTTTCTTCACTACAAAATGTGGTATTTTAAGACCTCACTAGAAGCAGGAACGGAAGCAATCCATTTTACCCAAACTGATGAAGGTATGCGGGTTGATCCTGATATTCACGAGCAATACGAGAAGGAATTGCAGAATTGTCATGATATTGGCGAATTAGTTAATATTGAAAAAGAATATCAACAAGAAAAAAAGCAAAGTAACTAAACTATTCTTAGTTTGGCACTTTGCTTTTACTAGTTGAGAACTAATGCTCATTAAATCAATTTCATTTTAGAAGTTTTTAGAACTTTTTGCCAATCCTAGCGTCCAAAATAAAACGTCCCTCAATGATTAATTTCATTAAAGGACGAAATAATTTATTATTTTTGTAAGCAAAAATATCTTGTTGACGATTCACCAACTTCAATCCGCAATAATTTTAGCAAATATTTTTGATAAACGAAGAAAGATTGGTGTTCACAAAACATTATTAGTTGAAATTACAATTATAGTTATCCAGATTGGAGAATATTGATTAGTTACGAACTCACTTGGCGATCTCTCCGTTAAGTTACTCCATGCTTCAGAAACTGCTTGTTT
>CATJJD010000134.1 GCA_949740385.1 uncultured Lachnospiraceae bacterium | reverse complement strand
TTTGGGAGGTAGTACTTCTATTCCTGCCGGACAAACTGGTACATGGAACTTTAGTTGCTATGTAGAAAAGATTAAAGTTACTACAGCACCATTATCGGAACAGACTGTTGGTACAGCTACTGCCGATGATATTATAATAGGTAAAACTGCTTGGGTTAATGGAGAAGAAGTTACTGGATCTCTAGATATTACTTTAGATGAAGCTCAATTGACAGCAAGCACTCAAGGTGATGTTTTACCAGGAGATATTATTAAAGGTAAGATAGCTTGGGTTAATGGTCAACGAGTTGTAGGTACTATGAAAGAGTATAATTCTCTTGGTGTTGATATTACCACAGAGGGTAATGGTGGTAAGATACTAGCAGGAACCACTCGTAAATGGACAGTAAATGGATTCGTATATCGCATTATAGCAGAAGGTGCACCATTATCCGAGCAGACTGTTGGTACAGCTACTGCCGATGATATTAGAAATGGCAAAACAGCCTGGGTTAATGGTGAAGAGATTACTGGTACAGCGGCTAATATATCAGGATCATACGATATTGAAGATCCAGATATATCATTTAGTGTAACAGAAACTGGTGGTTATAGTCCTAATACTACCAGTTTAGCTAATCCTATTAAAGCATTATTTATTGGTGAAGTATCTATCACTAATAATACTACTAATACCGTCTATATTAGTGATAAGTTTAGTATATATCTTGATAGTACTAAAGAACCACCAGATCCAGATTATAATGAACATATGGCTATATCTATGGTAGTTATGGATATTGGATCTACCGATCTATTAGTATTAAAAATGATGATAGGTCATGATGTAGAACAAGGATTATTATGGTGTAGATTAGGTGATCCTATGAATTTTGATGGTAGGGGAGATTTCGATGGCATAACAGGACATACAACAAATATTAAAGTTAAAAAGATTGTTGATTTTACAGGAGGTGTATAATATATGCCTAAGAGTATACGCATTATAGGAAGTGGTATTAATCCATCCACCACAACTGCTGTAGAAGATGATGTGCTAATAGGTAAAATTTTTATAGATAATAAAGGTAATGAAGCTATAGGTAGAATTCCAGATAGAACATTTGCTCCTGATGGAGTATCACCACAAACCCGTAATCTTGATGCCGGTCAAACACTGGACTTTGATTATGGGTACTATAATCATCAATTTTCTATAGAAGCTAATAGCCTGGCTTCACAAACTGTAGCAGATGCTGTTGCTAGTAATATACTGGTTAATAAAACAGCATGGATAAATGGTAATAAGATA
>CATJJD010000133.1 GCA_949740385.1 uncultured Lachnospiraceae bacterium | reverse complement strand
GGACCATGAAGCGGCACGGCATGTTTATCGGGATTCACGGCTTTGACCACTACTGGCTCGGGAATCTTTCGCCGGAACAGATGCGGCGGGATGTGTCGCAGGCGCTGAATGTGATGGATGCGTTTATCGACAGGGACTGCTGGGTGATGAACTACCCGTATGGAAGCTGCAGTGCGGAAGTGACTGCATATGTAAAGAAACGGGGGGGTATTATCGGGCTGACGGTGGAGCCGAATATCGCAGATTTGTCCAGACATAATCCCCTTGCGCTGCCGCGGCTGGACTGCAATGATTTCCCGCCGAAGAGTGAAAATTATAAAAATTATGCGGACGGGAGAGAATTATGAATTTCAAGGAGTATACCATCCGACGGTGTCGGAAAGAGGAGTACATAAAATTAGTGGATTTTTTCCGCTTATACTGGAATCCCGATCATGTATTCTGCAGGAACAGAAAAATATTTGAGTTTCAGCACGGAACTGCCGCGGGTGGGGAGTATGATTTTATTGTGGCTGTCCACAATGAATCACAGGAGTTTCACGCTGTTTTGGGCTACATATCCTCCTCCACCTATGACGGAGGGAGTATTGAAAAACCGGACGCCATTCACGGGGCGCTCTGGAAAGTGAGAGATGATGTACATAACAGGGAGTCAGGAAAACTCGGATTGGGCGTACTCTTTTATCTTATGAAGCGCTATCCGGATTCGGACTATATCACGCTTGGTCTGAGTCATTTCAGCAGGCAGATCTACGATGCCCTGCACTTCGATTTCGGCACAATGAATCACTACTATCTGGCGTCGGACTGCTGTGACAATTTTGTAATCTGTGAGAACCCGGTGATTGTCAGGAATGCGCCTTTTAACCGTTCTTTTTCCATCAGGGAGATCAAGCACATTCCGGATGGCTGGAAGAGCAGCTGTCATCCGGCAAAAACAGCAGCGTATTTTGAAAATCGCTATTTAAATCATCCGTTCTATCATTATGAGCTCCTTGCCATATACCGTGAGGAAGAGATCGCCGCCATATGGGTGATCCGGGAAACAGATACCGGAGAGAGCCAATGTCTGAGAATCGTCGATATGACCGGTGATTTTGATGCGGAAATGCCGATCGCGGGAAACATACAGTATCTGCTGAAAAGCCGCGGGGCAGAGTACATTGACTGCTATAATCACGGAATTGATCCGC
>CATJJD010000132.1 GCA_949740385.1 uncultured Lachnospiraceae bacterium | reverse complement strand
TTCTCACTGATGGCAAGGCCTGCCGCATCGTCAGCCGCACGGTTGATCTTGTAGCCGGATGACAGCTTCTCTGTAGCCTTCGCCTGAGAAGCGGTGGTTAAACCCAACATTCTGTTGGAATTCATTGCCGTAAGATTGTGTTTTACTATCATTCCCATAGTTCTATTCCTCCTTGAATAACTACCGCCCCGCGAGCGGCTCGCCTCTTGCTTATTATTGAATCAGCTTATCACTGACGCTTCCATGGTAAATATATCGGTTCTTCCTCCCGAATAATTTAGACTAAGCATAAATTTTTATCCTGTTTTTCTTTTGCCCTGAGAATCCCCCCTGCACAGCCGCCTATCCTCTGCCTCCTTCACTTCTGCGCGTCACCGCCCTCATGAAGAACCTGTTCCCTGCAGGCTTCATGGCAGATCAATCGAGTAGGGGCGGTTTTATCCCTGCTCGCCGCGCAGCCCATACGCCGCTTCAGCGGCAAACTTCCAGGTGCGAGAAGCCGCACTTTGTACACAGGCCTGCGCATAAAACAAAAAGAGCCGCCGCCTCCACACAAACGCAGCCGCTCTTTTAATGTTTTCTTCGATTTGAGGTCTTTTTCATTTCTTGCTGTCCAGAAACTGGGGCGGCACTACTGCGGATTGATTCATCGTCTTGTAATACCCGATAGCAGCCCGGGAACTCTTCCGTCCTATCCGTATATTTTCCTTCTCTTTACGGAAGTAGTCCTCCACCAGCTTTTTATTTCGGGCTTCCTGTGCCTGAATCCGCACTCCGACATCTGTAACTTCCGTTACCAGCGCTTTCAGCGTTCTGATCTGTACAGTATATTTCTCCCGATTGCCTTCCAATTGCTCTGCCACCTTAGCATAGAGCTTCTCGAAACCGCTGTCCAAAGCAGTCAATTTGTCAATCAGCCTGCCCTTTTCCTCCACATACTCATCGAAACGCTCAATTTCAACATTCTCAGACCGAAAAACTTCCTGTTGACGAAGATTATATTTCTCTATCTCAGCCATGACCTGCAGCTTTTTTCTCAGGCTTTCCTCCAGGAGAGCAAGATAATTCTCCGTCATGTGCTCTGATCCCTGCCTTTCTTCATGACTTCTTTCCAGGTATCCCGCATAGTGCGCAGATGCCCGTTAATCTCCTCCAGAATTTCCTTATCTTTCTTTAGATTAGCCTCTATCAACCGTTGACTCAAATACGTATAAATCCGCTCAAAATGCTCTGCCACCGGATACTTCATATCCAGCGTCTGACGCAGATAATCAATGATGCGTTCTACTTTCCGTATATTTGTATGTGACTTTTCGATGTCCTTCTCTTCTATGGCTGAGATGGCTATATTACAGAATTTGATTGCGCCTTCATAAAGCATCAAAGTCAGCTCCGCAGGAGAAGCAGTCAGGATTTTACTGTTATTATACTGTCCGTATGCGTTGGGTAATGCCATATTGCACCTCGTCTTTCATCATTTCCGCTGCCGAGCGCCGTCAATATCCAAAGCTGTCATCGTTTTCCCGGCAGGACAATTATCCTCCCGGGAAACATTATATTTGATTGAAAGCCAATTCTACCTGAAAGCCTTCCTATGATCAGCCGCCCAGCAGTGATGTTACAGCGCTGGCATTGTTCTGCATTTTAGCCAGAGCCGTTTCCATTGCTGCAAATTTAGCATACCACTTATCTTCGTAATCTGCAAGCTTCTTTTCCAATTCTTTGATTTTCGTGGTATAGTCATCATACTCCTTCTGCATTTTCTTGTCGTCGTAGACAGTCATTGCAGAACTATACCCTTCCTTACTTCTCATCAGCTCAAACATCCTGCCGTACATCTTCTGAGAAAGCTGGGTGAAGAAAGATACCACCGTCTCCGGATCATTGGAAATCATGGATTTCAGCTTGTCGGCATTGCCGGAAGTATTCTCATCGTCCGGATCACCGTCAATATGATAAGCATTCCTCTCATTGTCCACAGCATCGAAGTAGTTCAGCGTACCTATGCCAAAACTGGAAAGATACATCTTCTTGCCGTCTACATCCACACCGTCCATCATGAGCATCTTCATCTCATTGGCGAAAGTTCCCAGAACACTGTCCTTGCGGAGAATGGAATCCTTGATTTTACTCTCCCACTCCTCAATGGCGCTGTCGGACATGGCATCCTTCTCCTCGTCCGTCAGGGGTTCATAACCTTTGGCGGAATCCGCATTGTACAGCTTATCCATCTTGTTGATCAGTTCATTATACTCCTTCAGGAACCCCTTAATCATGTCATAGATTCCGTCGGTGTCGTCTTCCGTGGTAATGGTAACAGGATTACCGTTCGTAGTTGCGCTGACGGTGAAGGTCAGACCATTGACTTGCAGGCTGTTCTTGTCAGAAGTGTATTCCATTCCGTTCAGCGTAATCTTGGCATCCTCTCCGCTGGTCTTTTTGGCTCCGCTGGAAGAGTTCTGAAGTTCCCTCCAAGCGTCCAGAGCATCCTCTATTTCCTTCTCTACCGCCTGCTTTACTTCATCCAGCACGTCTTGAGTAAGCCCGACCGGTTTGCCGTCTCCGTCCAAGTCTACTTTTCCGGAAGCATCCTTCGCAAAATTACCTTCGATTTCGGTTATCTTACTCTGGTTATCCGTCCATTTCTTCAGCGCTTCCGCTGTGGCCTTGCCGGCTTCAGGGTCTGGATTCGTACCGCTTAAAGCATCCGCAATCACGTCATTGACTGCCTTATCTATGGTCGCCCAATCCGCATCCGTCAGATCGCTGTACTTCAAATCAGGATCGCCCAGCTTTATACTGCTGCCGCTGTTCTTCAGCTTCTCGTTAATCTTGTTAATGTCCCCTTCTTCAAAGGAATCCAATATCTTTCCCCGATCCCCGAGACATTTAGTCCAGTCAGAGACAAGACTGTTCAATTTGCTCTTCTGACGATTTTCGACGGTTTTGTCTTTGTTCGCCACCATGGCGTCATATTTTTCCTTCAGCCCATCCGTATAACTCAGCTTCAGCGCGTCCAAAGCCTTAACGCCGTCTATATTTTTAGCTACAATAGAGAAATCATTCTTCGTGCCGGAAGACTTGGAAGCAATATGAATCCTTCCGTTCGTCTCGTCAAAGTTCGCAGTCAGTCCTGCGCTCTTCATGGCATTGACAAAGCTGTTGATGGTCGTTTCACCGTTCAGAGAGATATCTTTCGTCCCCTCGCTGGTGGTCACCTGGATGACTCCGCTCCCGTCGAACCCGAGATCGCTGAGCTTGGTTGAGCCGGTAATGTCTTCACCTGAAACAGTCTTGCCGTTGGCATCTCCGACTTTCCCGCCGGTCAGATATCCGGACTTTGCCAGATTCAGCACTTCCAGGCTCTGCACGCTGTTCATTGCTCCCTCACCGGTGATAACGGAAACCACGCTGCTGTTGGACACCTTGGTAACCTTCTTCAGATATGAACTCTCGTAACGCATATTGCTGAGAGATTTATTGTACAGATTCACGATCTGCTTGTTCAGATCTTTCCACGCATCCTGCTTATACTTCAATGACTTCTGCGCCTTTACGGCTTTTGTTACCTTTGTCTTTTTGGCCTCTACCATCTGGGCAATGATACTTTCCGTATCCATGCCGGACATCAGGCCGCTTAA
>CATJJD010000131.1 GCA_949740385.1 uncultured Lachnospiraceae bacterium | reverse complement strand
TAAACCATTACATCGTTTTTGTCCTCCTGTTTCTTATCATACTTGTGCCGGCCCTCTACGGCTACACTCACACGGCGGTGTACTATGATCTGGCGGGGACGCTGCCGGATACGCTGGCCAGCAAGACGGCGAACGATAAGATGGAGGCGGAGTACGAGATGGGAGCAACCCATCTGATTCTGGCGGACAGCGGACTTTCTGCAAAAGACAGCAGGCGCATGATCGAGGATGTGAAGGCGCTTAACGGCGTAAAGCTTGCCGTCTCTCTGGACTCGGTCCTTGGTCCTGACATTCCGCGGGAAATTCTGCCGGAGGACGTTCGGGATATTTTCATGCACGGCGATTACCAGATGATGCTTGTCGGCTCTGAGTACGCCGTTGCGTCGGATGAGGTGAACGCCCAGTGCGACGCCATCGAGGGGATTATTAAAAAATACGACAATACGGCGATGCTGATCGGGGAGGCGCCCTGCACGAAGGATCTGATTGAGATCACGGACCTGGATTTTCAGCGGGTGAGCATCGTGTCCATCGGGGCGATCTTTCTGATTATCGCGCTGGTGTTTCGGTCGATTACGCTTCCGGTGATACTTGTGGCGGTGATCGAGTTTGCGATCTTTATCAATATGGGAATTCCGGCGTACACAAAGAGCGTGCTGCCGTTTATCGCGTCCGTCGTTATCGGCACGATCCAGCTCGGCGCAACCGTGGATTACGCGATTCTTATGACGAACAAATACAGGAAGAACCGAAGAAGCGGGATGGACAAAAGGGCGTCTGTGGCCGACGCGCTGGAGAAATCCGTGCAGTCCGTTCTTGTCAGCGCTTTCAGCTTTTTTGCGGCCACCTTCGGTGTGGGGCTCTACTCCAACATCGACATGATCAGCTCTCTGTGCACGCTGATGGCGAGAGGGGCGCTGATCAGTATGGCGGTGGTGATAACGGTTCTGCCGTCCATGTTTATGGTATTTGACGGCCTGATCTGTGCTACCAGTTATGGTTTTCGGAAAAAGGAGGACAAAAAACATGAAATTGCCGGTATTGAAGAAAAGCTTTGCTGAAAAATATGTGATTAAGATTACGGCGGGGGTGCTCACGGTGGCGCTCTTTGCGGGCGGACTCACCGGGGCGGCGGCCCAGACCGGGCAGAAGGAGACGCAGGAGACAAAGACGGAGGCGGCGAGTGAGACTTTTGACGACGGGGAGGAGGAAGACCTGTCGGAGCTGATCTCCCTGGAGAAGGATGAGAGGGAGATTGAGAAGGAGGAGAACGTCTATCTGCTGGCAGCGGCGGACGGTAAGGTTTACGAGACGATTGTGACGAACCATCTCTACAACAGAGGGGAGAAGGAGACGCTTGTCGACTGCTCCGAGCTTTCGGACATTGAGAACACGGCGGGCGACGAGACCTTTGAGAAGGACGGAAATAAGCTGACCTGGCAGGCGAAAGGCAGTGACATCTGCTACAGCGGAACCGCGAAGAAGGAGGCTCCGGTTTCCCAGAAGGTCACCTACTATCTGGACGGGAAGGAGATTGCGCCGGCGCAGCTGGCGGGTAAAAGCGGAAAAGTGACCATCCGCTTCGACTACGAAAACCGTTCGTCCTACACGGCAAAAGTAAACGGCGGGAATGTGACGGTGAAGGTTCCGTTTGCGGCGGTGACGACGCTTGTGCTGGACGAGAGGTTTTCCCATGTGAAGGTGGAGAACGGCAGGCTGGAGAGCAACGGCGAGCGGATGATGGCCGTCGGCTACGCGCTGCCGGGAATGCGGGAGAGCCTTAACGTGACGGACTCCGACTTTGCGGGGGAGCTGAATCTGCCGGAGTACTTTGCGGTGACGGCGGAGGTGGAGAATTTTGAGCTGGATACAGCAATGACTATCGTGGTGAATACCGGCGAGATGATTTCTATGAAAAAGGGAGACGGCTCCGCTCTTGACGATATGATGGAGGAGCTGACGGACGCGGTGGGCAGGCTGCGGGGCGGCTCCTCGGAGCTGGCGGACGGCATGGATGCGCTAAGGAGCAGTCTGGCGGACTACACCAGCGGCATGAACGAGCTGTACCGGGGGAGCGGAGATCTGGCGAAGGGGGCGCAGACGCTGAATGAGAGCGCAGCCGTTATCAGTCAGGGCATAGAGAAGCTGGACGCGGCGCTGGGTAAGCCGATGAGCGAGGAGGAGCAGGAGGCGGTGCGAAGCGCTGCGGCCTCCGCGGTAGAACAGGAGTTTGAGAACGGAAAGACAAAGGAGGCGGCCGATCAGATTTACGGCGCGCTGCGCTACGCGAAAGGGGAGGGGGATACTGCCGGAGACGGCGAGCTCTATCAGGCGCTCTATGACGGCGCGTACAGCGCAAATGCCTCCGCCGCCGTGTACGGCGAGGTTGTGCGGAATGTGCTGCTTGCGGCGGCGGGACAGCCTGCGGACAGCGGCCTCTCCGCAGAGGAGGCAGCATCCGCAGTAAGACAGCAGTTCGGCGCGGCCGCGCAGGCGGGGGATACTGCGGCCGCCGCCATGTACGGCGTCACGGAGGGCATGACAGCGGCCCAGCTTGCGGAGCTTCTCTACGCAAAGACCGGGGCGGGCGACACGCTCTTTGGAAAGACAGAAAGCACTCTGGCGGCGCAGCTTGCTGCGGGACGAAATAACGGACAGATCGAAGCTGCGGTGGAGCAGAGTCTTGCGGAGCTTGCGTCTGAGCTTGCTCTGGCGTGCCGGCAGTCGGCGGTGCAGGCGGCAGGTGCCGCTGCGGTTTCCGGCGCGGAGAGCGCAAAGCAGAAGGTGGCGGGGCAGATTGAGGCGGTCAACGACAGCGGCTACAGTCTTGTCACCGGCGCTGCGGCGCTCAGCCGGGGCACGCAGTCTCTTGCGGACCAGATTCCGGCACTGACGGAGGGCATCACGGCGCTAAACAATGCGGCAGGACAGCTGGCGGACGGCGTCGGCAGACTGAGCGACGGCTCAAGAGAGCTGGAGGCCGGAATGGTGGAGTTCGATGAGGAGGGCATATCCAGAATCGTAAACAGCTACAACGGAGACCTTAAGCCGCTGACCGACCGCCTGCAGGCGGTGCTGGACGCGGGGAAGGACTACCAGAGCTTCAGCGGCGCGGCAGAGGGCGCAAAGGGCAGCGTGAAGTTCGTCTGCCGGCTGGATGCGGTTAAGGCGGAGTGAGAGTGCCTACTCCAGCATAATGCTCTTTGGGGACATACGGCTGATCTGTCCGGCGTAGCCGTGCATGATCAGCTCGTACACCGGGATAAAGGCGGCGAGGGAGATGGAAAGCGCCCGGAGGCTGAACTGAAATTCCGGTATTCCCTCGTAGTCCGCGAAAATACAGGTCACCGTAAGCCTGAGCAGCACGTACTGGTAGACGCTGCCGAGAGCAAAGCCGGCGAGGGCCACGGGCCGGTAGCAGCCGAGTATGGCGCGGCTGCACTCGGCTCTGGAGTAGCCGAACACCTTTAGCATGGCGATGGGCTTGCTGTTTGCCTTCACGACGCCGGTGAGGGATAAAAACAGCGTAAGAAACGCCAGTAACAGACCAATGGTCAGTATCATGCCAGAGAAGCTCTCGCTGGAGAGGTCCTTCATGGACATGGACATCTGGGTCATGGAGGAGAAGCAGAATGCGGAGAAGCCGATCAGAAAGGCGAAAAGCTTCTGGTCCCTTAAGGTGCTTCGCTTAAGCTCCTTTAAAAAGGGGCGGTCTGTCCCGGTTCTTCTGCGGGGCGCGGGCCGGCTCTCCCCGGTTTTCCCCAGAAGCTGCAGCGGAGGCTTTTTCAGGAGCGAAAGGGCATAGAGCATCGACAGCAGCGCAAAGAGGGCGGCCGGAAGCAGGGTGAGGGCAGCCGAAAGCTCCGGGTGGAACCGGATGCGGATGTCCGGCAGAAGGCCGGTCTCGTTTTGTCTGGCATAGAAGGCGGGCATGTAGCAGTATGCGAAAAACAGCCCCGGGACAGCCCCGGCAAGGACGGCTGCCCCAAACACCAGAAAACGGCGGGAAATGGCAGGGGCGGAGTAGCCCAGGGCCTTTAAGACGCCAAGCTCCTTTGCGCGGGCGTCGATAAAGCTTCGGATATATCCAAGGAGCATGACGAGGGAGGTGGCTGCAAGGCACCCGCCGGACACCGCGGCAACTGCCTTTCCGGTCATCACGAGGGCCTCGTATATGACGCGTCCCTCCGGCGCAATCTGTTCTTCCGCAGCAGTGATGTCCAGGTTGTAGTTAAGAAAAATCGTGCAGACAAACACGGCCAGGCAGACAATGACCGATATGCCGAAAAGTCTGATACAGTCTCTGAATTCGATTATCATATTATCACCATCCAATCTCGTAAGCGTTTTTCTGTGTCTCGTTTCTGTATATGTTCTCGATCCTTCCGCTGTTCATCTTAAAAACCGTGTTTGCCATTTCGGCAATGTTTGCGTTGTGGGTCACCATGACGATTGTAAACCCGTATTCCTTCTGCAGGCGGCATATGTAGTCCAGCACCTGCCGTCCGGTCTCTTCGTCCAGCGCGCCGGTCGGCTCGTCGAGAAAGAGAACCTTCGGCCTCTTTGCCAGCGCCCGGGCCACGGCAACCCGCTGCTGTTCGCCGCCGGACAGCTCCGAGGGGTATTTCTTCCTCCGGTCATGAAGCCCCACGGCGTCAATAATCGAAAGATAGTCCCGGTTGCCGGAGAGGTCTGCGCCCATGCGGACGTTCTTCTCCACGGTCATGTTCGGAAGCAGGTAGTACTGCTGAAAGATGAATCCGACGGTCTCTCTGCGAAAGGCCGTGAGCTCCGCGTCGGACAGGGCTGTGATGTCGGTACTGCCGTAGTGCACCGTCCCACTGTCCGGGCGCTCCAGGCCGGATATGACATTTAAAAAGGTGGATTTGCCGGAGCCGGATGCGCCGAGAATCACGACGAAGTCTCCGCCGCTTATCTCCGCGCTGATATTTTTTAAAATCTGGAATTTATTTTTTCTGGTTCCGTAGGATTTGACAATGTTTTTGATTTCAATCATATGAAGTTTGTTCCTTTCCGGTGATCTGCCAGATGGCGTCGGTTTGTTTTATTTTGATTTAATATTTTCCGGTTTACTGCTGCCGGACTGCATGGATTTTAGAAGCGCGGTGCAAACTTCAGTCAGCATCCGGCTGATCTCTTCGCCTGTGAAGGTGCACATGTTGGTGGCGCAGAGCACGGCGATGCCGTGCGTGTAGATCCACAGATGCCGGTAGAACCGTTCGGACAGCCCGGGCCCGAGACTGTAGAGTCTCTGCACCGAGGTGAGAATCTGCCCGTAGTTGTCGTCAATGACCGGAAGGATGCCGGACAGCGTCGGCTTCTCCTCCTGCTCGCGCATGAACAGGAGCTGAAACAGCTTCGGCTCCTCCAGGGCAAAGCGGATGTAGCCTGTGCCGACGCCCTTGAAGGCCGGCATGTCCGTCTGCTGCAGTCCCTCTTCAATGTAGGTGTTGTAGAGGGCGCGGGCCGAGGCCTTCACCTCCGCAAGCACCTCCTCCATGCTCCGGAACAGGGAGAAGACGGGCCTTGGGGAGGAGCCGAGACGATCTCCGAGGGATCTTGCGGTAATCGCTTCAAAACCAGATGTTCGCGCGATATTAAATGCGGATTCAATTACTTCTGCTCTTGTGAACTTACATTTCGGCGGCATTTGCACTCCTTTTTAAAACAATTGTTACGCAACACTTGTTTTATTATAGGCGCAAAAAATGGCTGTGTCAAGCGATTCTTTTTTCGTCCCGGAAAAAAAGAACCCGGCGGAGCCGGATTCTTATATCTTTCACAGATTTTCGAGGATGCGTATGTCCGTATCTACATAGTTGTACTCCTGCTCCGGCGGAATTCCCTCCAGCAGGTAGCGGGAGAGCAGCTCCACCGGCAGGTAGCCCTGCCGGTACGGCTGCTGACAGATGGTGGCGGCGATTACGCCGGAGCGGATCAGCTCCTCCGTGGCGGGGACGCTGTCATTTGCGATGATTAAGGTGCTGTCGGTGCGGTTTAAGGACTGCACCGCCTGACAGCCGCCGTAGACGCCGGCTGCGGCGAAGTAGAGGGCGTTGATTTCGGGGTGCTCCGCCAGCATGGCGGACACCTTCTCGAAGCTCTCCACATCGTCGTCGTGATTTTCCGTTGTGGCTGCGATGTGCATCTGCGGGAAGCGGGCGGCCGCCGTCTCCGAGAAGCCGGCTATGCGCTCGGTGTGGCAGAGAACGTGGCGGGAGCCGGAGACGATGCCCACATGCACATCCCCGAAGGTCATAAGGCCCATAAGCCCTGCGGCGGTGTTTCCCGCCGCCCGGTAGTTGCTGCCCACGTAGGCGATGCGCCGGGAGAAAATGTCGGTGTTTACCGTGACAACGGGAATGCCCATGTCGTGGAAGCGGTCGATCTCCGCGGCGATAAACAGGGAGTTGCAGGGCGAGATCACAAGTCCGTGGATGCCGTCCGAAAGGAGCTCCTCCATGGCGGTAAACTGCGCCTTCTCCTCAAAGGGCACCTGCCGCACGAGGATGGAGCAGTTGTACCCGGCCAGCTCCTGCTCCTTTGCGGCAACGCCCTGCAGTACCTCGTGAAAGAAGGGGTTGCTCTCCGAAAAGAGAATGACGCCGATGCGAATATTCTTTTTCTGTGCGGCCAGCATCAGGCCGGCCCGGTTTGGCTTATAGTTTAATTTCTCCGCGATCTCCCTGACCCGCTGGGCGGTCTGGGCGTTGACGGAGCCGCGGTTGTTTAAGACCCGGTCCACCGTGCCCCGGGAGACACCCGCCATCTCGGCGATTTCTTTGATTGTAGGCATATTCCTCCACCCGTTTCATCTGTAAAAGCGTATCTCTTAAAATAATATATCATCAAAATCGTATCATCTGGCCCGGTAAAAGTCAATATGAAGTGAAAATGTGCACGGGCACACGAAATTGTGCACAAATTATTCCACCGTCATTTGTGAATATGTGATAAAACGCGCGGCGGCCCGGAAAAACAAGTTGAAAAGGCGGCATACAAGTTGTATGTTATAACTATAACGTGCACGAACACGGTAACACGGCTGCGTGGTACGGACGCAAAGAGAAACGGATTTACCAAAAGATTCGGCAATTAAAGGAGGGTGTATGAACTATATCGGCATTGATCTCGGAACCTCTGCGGTCAAGCTTCTTCTGATGGAAGGGGGCGGCAGAATATTAAAGATTGTGAGCAGGGAGTACCCGATCAGCTTCCCGAAGCCCGGCTGGTCGGAGCAGAATCCCTTTGACTGGTACGACCAGTCCATGGCGGGGTTAAAGGAGCTTCTGGAGGGAACCGACCGCAGCCAGGTGGCGGGAATCGGGTTCGGCGGGCAGATGCACGGCCTTGTGGCTCTTGACGCAGAGGATCAGGTGATCCGCCCGGCCATTCTCTGGAACGACGGGCGCACGGCGAAGGAGTGCGCGTATCTCAACGGAGAGATCGGGAAGAGCCGGCTGTCGGAGTACACGGCAAACATCGCCTTTGCGGGCTTCACCGCGCCGAAGCTTCTCTGGATGCGGGAAAACGAGCCGGAGAACTTCGCGCGGATCAAAAAAATCATGCTGCCGAAGGACTATCTGGCGTACTGCCTTAGCGGCGTCCACTGCACGGACGTGTCGGACGCCTCCGGTACCCTTTACTTCGACGTGAAAAACCGCGCCTGGTCGGAGGAAATGTGCAGGATCTGCGGCATTCAAAGGGAGTGGCTCCCGCAGGTTTTCGAGAGCTACGAGTCCGTCGGAACGATAAAGCCGCTTCTGGCGGAGGAGCTTGGCATCCCGGCGGACGTTAAGATCGCCGCGGGGGCCGGGGACAACGCGGCCGCTGCCGTGGGAACCGGAACCGTCGGGGACGGCGCCTGCAACATATCGCTCGGCACAAGCGGCACTGTATTCATCTGTGCGGAAAATTTCTGTGTGGACGAACATAACGCCCTCCACTCCTTCGCCCATGCGGACGGGAAATGGCACCTGATGGGCTGTATGCTCTCGGCGGCGTCCTGCAACCGCTGGTGGATGGACGATATTATCGGAACGGATGATTACGGGGCGGAGCAGGCGAAAATCACAGGTCTGGGAGAGAATTCTGTGTTTTTCCTGCCGTATCTGATGGGGGAGCGCTCGCCCCACAATGACCCGAACGCCAGAGGAACCTTCATCGGCCTTGGGATGGACAGCACAAGAGCGGACATGACCCTTGCGGTGCTGGAGGGCGTGGCCTTTGCGCTGCGGGATTCCCTTGAGGTGGCAAGGGCCTGAGGCATAAGCATCGACAGCTCCCGGATCTGCGGCGGCGGCGCAAAGAGCGCCCTCTGGAAGCAGATTATCGCAAACGTGCTGAACGTGCGGGTGGACGTACCGGAGAACGAGGAGGGCCCTGCCATGGGAGGCGCCATGCTTGCGGCAGTTGCCTGCGGGGAGTACGGGAGCGTACAGGAGGCTGCGGCCGCCATCGTAAGGGTGGCGGATACGGTGGAGCCGGACCCGGCGCTGGCCGAAAAGTACGAGGCGCGCTACCGGAAATTCAGCAGAATCTACCCGATGTGCAGGGATATTTTCGAGATGCTTGCACAACAGGAAACAGAGTGTAAAAGCAGGTAATACAATCTTGATTTAATAAATTAACAGACAGGAGGCAAAATTATGAACAACATTCCGAAAGTGAAGGTGGGTATTGTGGCGGTCAGCCGGGACTGCTTCCCGGAGTCTCTCTCCGTGAACCGCAGAAAGGCGCTGGTGGAGGCCTACGGGGCAAGGTATGACAGGGAGGACATTTACGAGTGTCCGGTGTGCATCGTCGAGAGCGAGCTTCACATGGTGCAGGCGCTGGAGGACGTGAAAAAGGCGGGCTGCAACGCGCTGTGCGTCTATCTGGGCAATTTCGGGCCGGAAATCGCGGAGACGCTTCTGGCGAAGCACTTTGCGGGGCCGAAGATGTTTATTGCGGCGGCGGAGGAAACAGGGGACAACCTGATTCAGGGCAGAGGAGACGCCTACTGCGGCATGCTAAACGCCAGCTACAACTTAAAGCTGCGCAATGTGGGGGCATACATACCGGAATATCCGGTGGGGGACGCGGCGGACTGCGCGGACATGATCCACGAATTCCTGCCGGTTGCAAGAGCCGTCGCAGGGTTATCGGAGCTTAAG
>CATJJD010000130.1 GCA_949740385.1 uncultured Lachnospiraceae bacterium | reverse complement strand
TATGCTGCTGGTAAGCCTTTTGGCCGATGTTCTCGGGCGGGCGTACGATATGCTAAGCGCCCTGGCGCTCTCCTGCATCGTAATTCTCTGGGTAAATCCCTTTCTGATCGGATACTCCGGCTTTCTGTTTTCCGTGACGGCAGTGCTTGGCGTCGGCATAACGGTGCAGGTGCTGACGGACTGGTGCGAAAGCTTCTGTCCGAGGGAGGAGGCGGAGGAGAAGACTGCGGGGCCTTCGGGTCTGCGGGAGCGCTTTCTGGCGTCGCTTTTGGGGAGCCTTGGCATACAGCTGACGACGCTGCCCCTTGTGGCCCGGTTTTACTGTGAGATTCCGGTCTACGCCATGCTGCTGAATCTGTTTGTTCTGGCTCTCGTGAAATATGTGGTTGTGCTGGGGGCGCTTGCGGCGGCCGTTGGCCTGTTTTGCGTCCCCGCCGGAACGCTTCTGCTGTATCCCTGCAGCGGGCTTCTGACTCTCTACGAGGAGGCCTGTCAGAGGTCGCTTGCTCTGCCGGGGGCGCGGATGATCACAGGCTGTCCGGAAGGGTGGCGGATCATGGCATACTACGCGGTACTGGGATTTGTGCTTTTCGTGATGAAGCGGCGGGCTATGGCACGGCGGAGCAGAAGGGGGATGTTTTAAAATGAAGGATGGAAAAATGCGGCTGGCAGACGAAGGGGCGGGCCGCCTGCGCAAATGCCTGGGTGCCTGCGGGCGGGCACTTACGTTTGCACTGCTTACGTCTGTGCTGTTTCTGATTCTTGCGGTGCGTCCGGCGGAGCGGGCGGAGGTGGATTTTCTGGATGTGGGACAGGGGGACGGCATCTACCTGTGCACCTCGGACGGCACCAACGTATTTATCGACGGCGGCAGCAGCGACGTGTCGGGTGTCGGGACATACCGCATTCTGCCTTTTCTTAAATACCGGGGGATCAGAAAAATTGATTACTGGTTTGTCAGCCACAGCGACATGGACCATGTGAGCGGATTAAAGGAGCTGTTAACGGACGGTTATCCCGTCGGGAATCTTGTGCTTGCCCAGGCGGCGGCAGATGAGGAAAAGACAGCGGCTCTCGCAGAACTTGCCGCCGCAAGCGGTACTGCGGTCTGCTATATGCAGACCGCAGATTCCCTTGTGACGGAGTCGGCTTCCATACAATGTCTCGCGCCGGCGGCGGATGACAAAAATGAGGATGTAAACGAGCTTTCTCTTGTGCTGCTTCTGGAGGACGGGGATTTTCGCGGGATTTTTACCGGGGACATATCGGCGGAGGCGGAGCGAAGGCTTCTGGCGGATCAAGGACCGGGGGCGGTGGATCTGTATAAGGCGGCGCACCACGGCTCGAAGCACTCGAACAGCTTTGAATTTCTGCAGGAATTAAAACCGGAAACGGCTGTTGTCTCCTGCGGTGCGGGCAACCGCTACGGCCATCCGGGGGAGGAGGCGCTCTGCAATATGGAGGAGGCGGGGGCAAAAGTGTATCTGACGATGGAGGGAGGACGGATCCGGGTGCGGTATGGGGGTGAGGGGATGATCGTGGAGGCGTACCGGGAGGAGGGGATGTAATGCGATAATGTCTGCGGTGCGGAAATGGCGGGGCTGTGAAGAAAGAAATTGTTTTTTTGTCTTCACAGCCCCGTTTCAGGCTTTTATAAATGGATGGATAATAAAAACAATAATAAAGTAAGGTACTTTATAATCGAAAACGCCAAAGTTCCCGTAATCGCAACGCTTCCGGCCTTTTCTGACCAGAATTTTGACGGCGAATAGCAGCGGATAAGCCTGCCTGACAGCGGC
>CATJJD010000129.1 GCA_949740385.1 uncultured Lachnospiraceae bacterium | reverse complement strand
TTATACTTTTTTAAACATCAAAAAGCAATACAAAACAAGCATATACATTAAAAACACATTCAAAATCTTGCTTATCTATAAATTACGTCATATAATAAACTCATAAATATCAGATTCTACCAAGTGTAGATTTGTTTTTAGGGACAGATCTGCACTTTTTCTATGCATTTCTGTATGAGGAAAGATTATGGACAAATTCAAAGAAAGGAGTTTGTTCATAATGAAATTTGATTTCGTAATCGGAAATCCCCCTTATCAAGAAACAAAAGAAAACACTTCTGATAAACCTGTTTATAATGAATTTATAGATGGAGCCTATTCTATTTCAAATATTGTAGAAGTGATAACCCCTGCAAGATTTTTATTTGACAACGGAAATACTCCAAAGGAATGGAATCGAAAAATGCTTAATAATGAACATTTAAAAGTTTTACAATATGAAGCTAACAGCAAAAATATATTCAATAATACTGATATAAAGGGCGGAATTGCTATTACTATATATAATAAAAATATAAACTATGGAGCAATAAAAGCATTTACAGTATTTCCTGAACTTAACTCTATTTTATCAAAAGTTAATCTATCTAATGGGGCTTCTCTTTCAGATATAATCTACCAACCTAATAGATTTAAATTAGACATATTATATTCTGATTATCCAGAATTTTCTTCACTAATTAGCAGTGACGGAAAAGAACGTAGATTAACAAGCAGTTGTTTTTCTAAGTTAAATTGCTTTACAGATATTAAAGTAAATGACGATGACATTAAAATAATTGGATTAATGGGTAATAAAAGGGTGTGGAAATATCTGCCTATAAAATATATTGAAATTTCACATCCAAATTTAAAGAAATACAAAGTCATTGTTCCAGCTAATAATGGGTCTGGCGCAATTGGGGAAGTGCTATCTACGCCTTTGATTGGTACGCCTTTGATTGGATATACTCAGACATTCATCGGAATAGGTTCTTTTGATACTGAGGATGAAGCACAAAATGCCATGAAATATATAAAATCCAAATTTTGTAGAGCAATGCTTGGGATATTAAAGATTACACAAAATGGGAAAAAGGAAGTATGGAAATACGTTCCCCTTCAAAACTTCACAAATGATTCTGATATTGACTGGTCAACATCAATCAAAAATATTGATAAGCAACTATATAAAAAATATGGATTATCTCAAGAAGAAATAGATTTTATTGAATCAAAGGTACAAGCTATGGAGTAAAAAATCGAAAGAAAAAGGAATTTATTTTTTGAAAACATATGCTTATTTTTGAACATATGGAGGGCGTAAATTTGTTGTTGGTTATTTTTTAAGGTTTGGGCTGGCAAGCACAAACTTTAACAAAATAAACAACAACTAACACATGCGGTAACGTAAATTCATAGTCAATAAAGTAATGGCTGCAACAAAAAACCAGTTACATTATTATCAACCATCGGATGCGTTAAATGTTTTATCATCTATTCATTAACGATTCATTGAACCGTTGACTTTAATGCTTTAAAATTATAAAATATTTACATAAATAATTACCCATAACGAATGGAGACCAAGGCTGTTAGTCAGCACTTGGTCTTTTTGCGTTTTGGAGACTTTTTAAGTTCATAGATCTGTCTATACAGGCAGTCTAAGTAAGATATATGCTCACATGAATCTGGTAGTCCTGTAGACACAGGCAGACTGGAACTATAAATGAGCAGGGAGCCGTAAAGCTCAGAAGGAGGAAAATTATGTTTTATTATTATTTTTTAACGAATCAATCAGAGCTTCATCATAGCGATTTAAAAGTTCACGCATTTTTTGATTCTGGGAATTAAGTTGGGTTAGTCTCTCTTTATGGTCAAGAGAGTTGAAGTTACGATAAAATGAAATCTTTTCAACAATCTCCGCATGGTTGTATAAGAATTTTCTTGAAACATCTGCTTTTTGACAAATAGATGAAAATGTTATTTTTTCTTTATTATAGAACATTTGTTCTATAATATTCAAAGTATCTTCTAATAAACCTTTCATACTAATCTCCCTTTATATAAATACACATTATACACGTTAAATACTATTCACGATTATAAATGCTACTTAAGCTTCTTGCAAGTTAGTATTTTAGTCTTTAACGTATTTTGCATCAAATACTTTGTATAATAGTCTTTAACGTTATAGACAGGCTTCCAGATACGAGTTATAGTATAGTTAGTATTTTAGTTCGTATCGTTTGGATAATAAGAATCTCGTTTGATAGAAAGGAGGTGTAACCAACTTGGAAGTCAAAAGCCTTACAAACGAAAGAAAGCGCACCATCTATTTTCTGGTAGATGATGATGGGAAAGTGATTAACTCGGTTTATGATTATATGCTCTTTTTGCTCAGGAACGGCAAAAAGAAAAATACCGTTAAGACAAACTGCTATAATCTAAAACTCTATTTTGAGTGGCTATCTATTAGCGGATTAACGTATAAAAGTGCTGTGGATAAGAAATCTCCTACAAATAAAGGAATCCTAATGAATTTAACAGCCTTTAAGCTATGGCTTAAATACCCTGCTATGAGAGATAACGTAATAAGTATTGCTCCTGTAGAGGCAATTCGCACCGACAGCACTGTAAATCAGATAATGAGTTCTGTTTTTGGATTCTATAATTTTCTGATTGCTAACGAGGAAATAAATGAGTTTCCTGTATACACGCAAATGAAAAATAATTCCAGATTCAAAGGAATGTTATCAGAGATGGCTTTAAAGAAAGATACTACTCCAAAAAATATATTAAAGACCAAAGAGCCAAAGAGAATTATCAAATACATTACTCTTTTTGAATACGAAAAATTATTTGAACAGGCAACGTGCCTCAGAGATCAGGTGATACTGGCACTCTTATTTGATGGCGCATTAAGAGTAAGTGAAGTCATCGGACTTAATATCACTGACCTTAAAGAAATTTATAAAAATAAAGTTTTTATCACATATAGAGAAGATACCAATAATCCAGATGCTGCTGTTAAATATTACTCAACTGGATACATATTTGTAAGTGATGCAACAAGGGATTTAATCATTAGATATATCAATGAATATCTTTCTTACATTGATACAAATTATTTCGTTTTTAATATGTATGGTGATACCAAGTATCAACCTATGCGAAGAAATAACATTGAAAAACTAATAAGTAGGCTATCTAAAAAGGCTGGACTTTCAAAAGAGGTTACGCCTCATATGCTACATCATGGGCAGGCAGTTCTTATGCTTAAAAATGGCGCAAGAATGGAACATATTCAAGACAAACTCCGTCATAAAAGTCCTGTTACTACTGCAGATATTTATGCAGAGTTTGACGAAGAATCAAGAAGAGACGCTACACAAACTATATACGATAAAGAAAATACTAAATTTTCACCAGATGATTTATCACTTGATGAATTAACTAGGTGGCTTGTAGAGGAGGATAAAGATGAATAATGTAATAAAATTTAATGATGAAACAAAAAGTATTAATAAGTTTTGGAAACAAGATGTTTTGGATTTTAGGGCATATCCTGATAAAGATATATCTGATTATTACAAAAAAAGAAAACTTAATACAATAAACTTTAAAAACATAGAATCAGAAATTAAAAGAGAGGAATACAAAGATTATCTGAAATCAATATTTTTTAAAGAGTTTCCTTTTTCATATGTTTCATCAAGGATGCCACAGATATTTCGACTGCAAGATTTTTTCAATAAAGCATCTTTTGATAGCATATTTGAAAGCACAGAAAAGCACGAAAAAGAAATCCTTGATTATTTTTCCAGTCTGGGATTTTCCTCCGAAAACAGAAGTATAAATGGAGCAATGGTTCCAGAACAAATGAAAATAGCAGTTTCTGAATTTAGAGATAAAAGAAAAGGATTGGATAGAGATATTTGGAAAATATCAGAACTAAAGATTCCAGAAGAACGCATAAATAAATCTGCTTCATTAAATAGTTTTAACTTTTACAATATAAAG
The DNA here is from genome assembly GCA_949740385.1 of uncultured Lachnospiraceae bacterium. GTDB lineage: Bacteria > Bacillota > Clostridia > Lachnospirales > Lachnospiraceae > Roseburia. The sequence goes on along the minus strand of CATJJD010000129.1, from coordinate 1,511 downwards.
AATATTCACAACAGGGAACTTGTAAAAATATGGTTTAAATATCTCATAGGAAGCACAGAATTTGCTATTGCTTATTTGATTAATTCCTTATCAATAATAACGAGGTTTTGCAATTTTTTAGGAGAAATTAGGATTGAAGATACTGATAGAATCCTTATCCTTAACTATCTTAATACTTTAAAAGATTTGAAAATATACACTTATAACAGAATTACAAATTGTATATCAGACTTTTATAAGTATCTTGCGATCAAAGAAACTTATAAAAACGAAACACCTATTTTACGAACAGATTTTAAACAAAGAGAGTCAGAACATCATTTTAATTCTGTATCAGAATATGTGATTTTACAGATATTTAGACACTTATATGAACTGCCTTTTGATTTAAAACTTATGTATTTAATTAACTATTCGACAGGACTTAGAGTATCTGATTTGTGCCAGCTAGAAACAGATTGCCTGCTTAAAAGTGAAAAATGTTATTTTATTAGATTTCATATTCAAAAGATGCAAAAAGACCATGCTGTACCTATATCTGCCGCACTTGGAGAACTTATAGAAAAGCGTGTACAAGAGTTATTCAAACTTGAATATAAAGAAAAATATCTTTTTCCAAGTAAGCCTAACGAGCCATTTAAAGCCAGAAAATACAGAAATGATATGAAAAAATGGTGCAAGAAATGGAGCATTAAAAATGAAGATGGAACACCTTATAACTTTTTACCGCACTCATATAGACATACCATCGCAAGCGACTTGACACAGGAATATAATGTTGATTTAGAAATTATTCAGCTTGTTATTTTAGGTCATGCAAATCCATCAATGTCACTCTGCTACATAGACGAAACAGATGAATATAAAAAAATGCTTAATGATAAATACGTAGATAAGTCTGGAGTAAATACACCTCTTGAAAGTAAAGGACTTATTCATCCAGACTGGATGAAAGAAAATTTATCAAAACAAGTCCTTGCTAATGGAATATGTTCTTATCCTACTGTTTTAGGGGTATGTCCTAACAGTGATGTATGTCTAGGCTGTGAATATTTTAGGACAAGCAAAAAATATTTACCTATACATGAAAAACACTTAGAAGAACTAGAAAAACAAATTTTGATTTACGAATCAAACGGCTGGACAAATAACCTTGATACAGCAAAAGAGCAAAAGAAACAGTTAGAAGAAATTATAAAAGCATTGACCTAGAAAGGAGGCGATTTCAATAGCACTATTAAACTTAGTAAAGCAAGAATACAAGTTACCAGTATTTGATATGCCAGAGCAATATAAAAATGATATTTGGAATATAAAAGAATGGAATATTTACAAAACAGCCACCAAAAAGCAACAAGACATTTGGAATAGAAATGTTGCAAAACCAAAGAATAAAATAGATTTCACGCTTTGCAAACATCGGTGTACAAGGGGTACAAACAAGATAAAATAGAAATGAGGGGCGATAGAGCGGAAATGTCAGATTTTCCACTCTATCTGAACACGGTCGC
>CATJJD010000128.1 GCA_949740385.1 uncultured Lachnospiraceae bacterium | reverse complement strand
TGCAATGCGGTTGCAGTTGCGCCCCACCGTGGCGCCGAAATAACAGGTCTGTCTCTCATACTGCGCCGCGTCGTCGCAGCCTAGCACCACGTCCGTCATGCTGCCGTCCCTGTCCTTCACATACAAAGACACCAGCGCAGCTCCGAAATCCGTGATCTGGGCGCGCATCCCTCTGCAGTTTCCAATGGTATAAAGAGACGCCTCTCTGCCGTCTGCCGTCCTTCCGAAATTAGTTTTTTCCATAGCATCCTCCTGTGCTCGTCGCTTTTTTTAAGATTTTACTTCTTTTCCCTAAAGAAGTAAAGAGAAATGCCGATATATAGTATAAAACTTTCGTTTTCAATTATTACAGTCCAGGGAGGGACACGCTTATGCCAAAGATTTCAACCGGCCTCACACTGACGACCGACTATTTTATGCGCAATTTCTATCAGAATAACCGCGAAGCATGCCAGCGGAACGGGCGCGGCAACTATTCCAGACTCGAGCTTTCCTACGAGGACAGCCGGGCGCTCTCCCGCGCGTCAAAGCGCATGATCTCCACCGACTTCGGCACCGACGAAGACGAGGATACCGAGATCGACGAAACCATGATCTCCAGGATCAAGGCCTTCGCGGAGACCTACAACAACGCCATCGACAGCGCCAACCCGGACGACAACGAGACAAAGCACTACTTAAAGAAGCTCAAAGCCCTCGGCAAAAGCCACGCCGAAGAGCTGGGTGAGTTGGGCATCTCCATCGAGCGGGACGGTAAGCTCACAATCGACGAGAGCCTCTTAAAGATGGCCGACAGCTCCAAAGTCCGCAAAGCATTTTCCGAGACGAACGACTTTACCACACAGTCGCTGCAAATCTCGAAGAGACTCAACGCGGTGGTGCATGACAATCTGCTCGCGCAGATAAACGGAAACGGTATGAAAATCAATATCAAATTATAATCCGGTCAAAACAGCAATAGCCCAGACAATCCTCTGTCCGGGCTATTGCTGTTTTCCCGAAAATCTGCTATACTCGTTTGGTATAAATCCTGTAATTTCAGAAAGCAGGTGATAAGAGCAAAGGAGGAAATCACATGTCACAGTCAACCGGCAGTAAAAAGAAGGCAGTAATCGGAATCGCCGCTCTGGCGGTTCTCATTGCCGCCGTACTGATCATTTATTTCGTAGCCCGTCCAAAGCCCGTGCAGGGTGCAAAGGCGCTGACCATCGAGGTGGTGGACGACCAGGGCAAATCCACAAGCTATGAAGTGCACACCGATGCCGAGTATCTCCGCCAGGCCATGGAGGAGACCGAAGGACTCACCTTCTCCGGCGCAGAGTCCGAGTACGGCATGATGGTGGACACCGTAAACGGCGTCACCGCCGACTACAACACAGACGGTGCATACTGGGCGTTCTACACGGGCGACAGCTACTGCGAGTACGGGATTGATTCCCAGCCCGTCACCGACGGTGACACATACCGCATTGTCTATACCACCGAGTAACTTTTCTTAATTCAAATAATCACATACAGCTGCTATTTTAAAACAGGATTTAATAAAAGGTGAAGTGCATGACAGAAAAGAAAGCCATTTCCGTAAAAGATATTGCCCTAATCGGCATGATGATCGCCACCATCGAGATCGCAAAGATCACAATGGCGGCGCTTCCGAATATCGAACTGACTTCTTTTCTGGTCATTGTCTACACCTTATATTTCGGAAAGCGCATTCTCTTCGTGATCCCGGCCTTCATCCTGCTGGAAGGCGCCATGTACGGCTTCGGCCTCTGGTGGATCATGTACCTCTACGCCTGGCCGCTTCTGGCACTCATTGTGCACATATTCCGCAGGCAGGAATCCGTATGGTTTTTCTGCACCATCTCGGGTCTGTTCGGACTGTCCTTCGGGGCGCTCTGCAGCATTCCCTATATTTTTTTGGCCGGTCCAGGCGGCGCTTTCAGCTGGTGGGTCGCAGGCATCCCCTTCGATGTCATCCACTGCGTCTCCAACTTCGTGCTCTGTCTCGTTCTCTTCGTGCCGGTGCGCACAGCGCTTAACCGGATTTCCGTCCTGTTTCACTTTTCCTGAGATACGGCATGGCAGGACACACTATTCCTTCAGAATGTAATCCATCAGCCGGCGGATGTCCTCCGGCTCATACGCCACAATTTCCAGGTCTAAAAGCTCGTCCGCCGAGGAAAGAATGCGAACGAGCGACACATACTGGCACAGCTTCGACTTCAGATTCAGCCTGTCCCCCTCCGTCGTAATCAGTTCCACCCTGCCTGCGCACCGGTCGATCACCTCCAGAAATTCCTTCGGATCTTCTACTCTGTTCAGCTTCATTTTCATCCCTCCCCGTCATATTTTATCCCTATTATATCACGGAATGTTTCATTTACAACCTTCAATTTCCCCCTGTACTGTGGTATACTAATAAGAAAATTGTCAGGAGGGCTTTCATGAAAACAGTGATTATCGGCGGCGTGGCCGCCGGAACCAAAGCAGCTGCAAAGCTGAAACGGGAACGTCCGCAGGATGAGGTCGTTATATATACCGCATCCGGCGAAATATCCTACGCCGGATGCGGACTCCCCTACTACATCGGCGGCGCAATCGCAGCAAAAGAAGAACTGATCGTCAACACACCGCAGAAATACACGGGACTCACCGGCGCACGCGTACATACCGGCAGCGAAGTCATGAAAGTGAATCCTGCCGAAAAAACAATCGTCGTAAAGGGTGAAACCGTATCCTACGACAGCCTTGTGATCGCGGTGGGCGCATCTCCCATCGTGCCGGATATTCCCGGCGTCGGCCTGGCCGGCGTTTTTAAGGTGCGCACGCCGGAGGACGCCATCACGGCCCGGGCTTATGCGGAGGAAAGCCATGTGCGCACTGCTGTCGTTGTAGGAGGCGGCTTTATCGGACTGGAAGTAGCAGAGAACCTGACCGCAAAGGGCATATCCGTCACCGTGATCGACATGGCGGACCAGCTCATGCCGAATCTGTTCGACTACGACATGGCTGAATACATACGCCGCAGGTTAGCCGAATCCGGCACCCGGATTCTCGTAAAAAATCCGCTGCAGGAGATCACCGGAGAGGCAAAGGTTACATCCGTAAAGACCGGCCAGGGAAATATCGCCTGCGACATGGTAATTCTGGCGATCGGCGTCCGCCCGGCAACCGCATTTCTCGAGGGAAGCGGCATTGAAATGGAGCGCGGCCTGATCATCACCGACGAGCACATGAAGACAAACCTTGCGGACATCTACGCCGCCGGCGACTGCGCAATGGTCAAAAACCGCATCACCGGAAAACGCCAGTGGTCTGCCATGGGCTCCACCGCAAACATCACAGGGCGCGTACTGGCGCTGAACCTTGGCGGAGACGAGACATCCTACCCGGGCGTCCTCGGCACCGGCGTGGCCAGACTGTCCCCGGCCCTCTCCGTGGCAAAAACAGGACTCACCGAGGCAGCCGCGCGGGAAAATTACGATATAGTCAGCGTAACCTGCGTGACCGATGACAAGGCCCACTATTACCCTGACTCCTCCTTCTTTATCACAAAGCTGATCGCCGACAAAAGCACCCACCGGCTGCTGGGCGCACAGATCATCGGAAGCGGCAGCGTAGACAAGATGGCGGACATCGCCGTCGTCGGCATCTCGGCGGGCCTGAAGGCGGATGACTTTATCACAATGGATTTCGCATACGCGCCTCCGTTTTCAACCGCAATCCATCCATTCGCCGCAGCCTGCTCCATCCTGCTGAACAAGCTGACCGGAAAAATGATCTCCTTTACGCCTTCCGAGTACGCGCAGGGTGCTGCAGACGACTACACGATAGTGGACTGTCACCCGGCTCCTGCCATTTTCGGAGCGCCCTGGGCAGATTTTGGAAATCCTGAAGCACTGGACCTTCCGAAAAATGCGAAACTCCTTCTCGTGTGTGTGAGAGGAAAGAGAAGCTATCTGTTCCAGAAACGGCTTCGGCATCTCGGCTACGAGAACACCCGTGTCCTTGAAGCCGGCACCACCTTCAGCACCGTAAAAAAATCGCTTCCTGCTGGTAAAAAGCTTCCGCCCGACGAGATTAAGCGCGTCAAATCCCTCGGATGTCTTCAGGACAAGCGTTTTGACGACGTGTTTAACGTCCGCATTATCACGCGAAACGGCAAGATCACAGCGGATGAGCACCGCGCGGTGGCGGAGGCTGCGGAGCGGTTCGGCAGCGGCGAAGTCACCATGACAAGCCGTCTCACACTGGAGATTCAGGGCGTCCGCTACGAAAATCTCGACAGCCTCTTTGCCTTTGTGAAGGAACACGGCCTTGAGACCGGCGGCACGGGCTCCCTGGTACGCCCGGTAGTCTCCTGCAAGGGCACCACATGCCAGTACGGCCTGATCGACACCTTCGGGCTCAGCGAAAAGCTGCACGCCCGCTTCTACAAGGGGTACCACAGCGTCGTGCTGCCTCACAAATTCAAGATTGCAGTGGGCGGCTGTCCAAACAACTGCGTGAAGCCGGATTTAAACGACCTGGGCATTATCGGCCAGATGGTTCCGCAGCCTGATCTCTCAAAATGCAGGGGCTGCGGCAAATGTCAGGTAGAGACCTCCTGCCCGATCAAAATTGCAGAGGTGAAGGACGGGCTGTTAAGCATCGATCCAAAGGCCTGCAACCACTGCGGCCGCTGCCGCGGCAAATGCCCGTTCGGCGTCACCGATACTTACACAAACGGCTTCCGAATTTACATCGGCGGCAGATGGGGCAAGAAAATTGCAAACGGCAGACCGCTCTCGAAAATCTTCACCAGCGAGGAGGAGGTACTCGACACGGTGGAGAAAGCGATCCTGCTCTTTCGAAACGAGGGTATAACCGGCGAGCGCTTCGCCGACTCCGTGGCAAGACTCGGCTTCTCCTATGTGGAGGACCAGCTTCTGAACGGCTCCCTCAAAAAAGAAGAGGTGCTGGCAAAGCAGGTAAAGGGCGGCGCAACCTGCTGATGCTGTGTTTGTTTTAATTCCGCTCAATTAATTGCAGAGCGGTATATTATGCAGTCCGACTTCGGCCGGGCTGTCCCTTTAAAATTTCAGATAAGGAGTGGAAAATTATATTAATATGACGCAAAATCAAAGAC
>CATJJD010000127.1 GCA_949740385.1 uncultured Lachnospiraceae bacterium | reverse complement strand
GGGGCGTGGGGACCCCGTCGCCCACCCCCCCGCCCATCCCGGGGGTCTGGTCGAGACCGCTGCCGGCCTGAATCAAACCGTCTTTATCCATACAGATGGAGAAATCCGTTCCGTTCTGGTAGGCGTCCGCAATCTCTCTGAGAGCCGGATAGATTTTCTCGCGGATAAAGTCGTAGTCCTCCTGCGCGCCCGTGTAGTGCAGATACCGGTCCGCGGCGTAGAAGTACCAGAGGGAGGCGTCTGCGGTGTTGTACAGAGGCTCCTGTCCGTCGTCCGGGAACATGTTGGGTACAAGGCCGTTTCGGATGTAGCGGGCGAAGGTCATCAGAATCTCTCTGGCCTCGGCAAAACGTTTTGTAGCCAGTGTCAGTCCGGTAAAGGCGATCATGGTATCTCTTCCCCAGTCCGTGAACCAGGGGAGGCCGGCAAGAACCGTAGTCAGGTCTGTGGAGGCCCGGTGCGCGAGAAACTGGTCCGCGGCGATCACAAGGGCGGAGGCAAACTCGTCCCGGTACCCGGCCTGCCTGGTGAGCCCGTGAAGATACTGCCGTTTTGCGTCGGCGAGAATGCGGGCGGTTGTGAGCTCCGAGCCCGCCGGCCCGAGGCGGCGCGGGCCTGTGATGGCCGTGCAGATAAAGGAGTAGTGCATGCTCTGCCCTGCGGGAACCGTAAAGGAAATATCGCACGGGCAGTAGTGGCAGTCTCTGCCCTCGGTCTCGTTGTCCATCTCGATCTGGTACCGGTTGTCATCGTGGTAAACCTGGGTGCGACGGTGCATTCTGCCGTCGCTGAAGGCCACGCCGATATGGACATCCCTGCTGTCGGCCGGCTGTATGATGAAGCCGTAGTGCCCGCCGGTGGGAGAGCCGGCGGTGTCCTCGAGTATAAAGGACAGATCCTCCTTTTGGGAGAGGCTGCTGTGATCTCTGTAGTTCAGAAGCGGCGTGATGGTGATTTTAGCCTCGGAGCCTTCGTTTGTAATATCATAGTCCACGGCGACGGTGTTCTGCCCGTGCACGAGGGCGATCTGTTTTCGGATGGTAAGACAGCTGACCCGGTAGACAAAGGTGACGTTGCCGTCGTAAATAAAGTCCGTGAGATATAAAAGGCCGTCGCCCCGTATGCCGTCGGTCTGTTTTGTCGTCTCAAGTCTGTAGCTCCTGCCGTCCTGCCAGGCGTGCTCGATGGTTCGGGACAGGATCAGGCGGCGCTCGACGGGCGGGTGAAGGCTTGCGATGAGATAACCCTGATGCGTCCGGCAGCAGGCGCCGGTAATGGAGCCTCCGGCGTATCCGCCGATGCCGTTGGTCATCGCCCACTCTTTTCGGATGTTTGCCTCAAAGTCCGATAGCTGTTCTCTGTGAAAATGAAATTTCATAGCGGTCTCCCTCCTCGGGTATCATGATTGTGAATGGCTGCAACAGATAAATTTATTTTAAAACGAAAACTGCGAAAAATCCATATCGTTTTTTGTCTCTATTTTGCTTATATTTTATTTTTCTATGGCAAAAACAGCGGCGGTAAGGTATAATAAGCAAAGAACGCTTATTATACTGCGCGCAGAGGCAGCGCGCAAAGGTGCCATCAATCGAAGATTGATGACATGGTATAATAAGCAAAGAACGCCTCCGATGCGGCGTGCATGATCTGCTGTAATATGAAACGAATGGAAAAAGGAGAACGAAAAGGATGTTGGAAGTCTATGTGTTGGTGCCTGTGCGAAAGAGCATGGCGATGAATTTTCTCGGAATATTTACGCTGGTGCTTGGAATTATGAGTCTTGTGCTGTCGTGCTTTAGCTTTCTGTTTGCAATTCCGATGCTTGTCCTTGGGGGAATCGGGATACTGCTCACCTTTTACTCGAAGAAGGAGTACGAGTACTCTTACTTTGACGGCGAGGCGAGGTTTGCGAAGGTGATGAACAAGAGCCGACGCAAAGGACTTGCGGTCTATTCCATGGACGAGGTGGTGCAGATTGCGCCGGCGGGAGACCGGTCTGTGTATAAGTATGAGAACGACCGGAACATGAAGGTGAAGGATTACACCTCCAATGTGAGCGGAACTCCTTACTACGACATGATCGTCAATAAGGACGGGGCGCTGACGCTGATTAAGTTTGAGCCGGATGAGAAGTATCTGGATGCGGTTGCGGTCAAATATCAGCAGAAGATTATCAGAAGAGGGTAATTGGGCAGAGGGGGCGGCGATGCATCAAAGATGCACCGCAGGGGATGCATCAAAGATGCACCGCAGGGGATGCATCAAAGATGCACCGCAGGTACCGCAAAGGGCAGTAATGTTTACTGCCCTTCTTTGTCGGCATCGAGAAAGCGCATGCGGCTTTCGGCGTCCGTGAGCTTCTGGTTGGAGTAGCCCTTACTGTTCATCTGCTTCATGCACTTTGGGCACAGCGAACCAAAGGCCACCGGCGTGCCGCAGTTCTGGCAGTGCATCTGGACAAACTGCCCGGTTGCGGGATCGGTGCGGTATTCGATGCGTCCGTCTCGAATCCAGGCCTTTACCTGCTTGAGGGGGATGTGAAAATGTTCTGCGACCTCGTACTCGTTTACCGTGTGAGAGCGTATGTAGTCCTTGACGTCACGGAACAGCTGCGTGTCCAGACACTCCGGGCAGAGCGCGTAGGCGTATCGGTTCGGGAGCGGACGCTTGCAGAATTCACACTCTTTGAAATTTTCTGTGGGATTTTTGTTCACTGGCATGCTTTCCTCCGTAAATACATCTGCTTACCTGATTATAACACGATTTTGTACATGAAGCAAGAAACTATAACAGAAGAAAGGAAGGGATTTCAAGTGAAATACCTGCTGCAGAAGGATCGGCCCGTGGCGGTGTTTGATTCCGGCGTGGGCGGAATCAGCGTTCTGCGGGAACTGATACGGATTATGCCGGACGAGGACTTTATCTATTTCGGCGACTCGAAGAACGCGCCCTACGGTGTGCGGGACAGGGAGGAGGTGCGCTCCTTCACCGAGGAGAGAGCCAGGGAGCTGTTCGGTCAGGGCTGCAAGGGGCTTGTGGTGGCCTGCAACACGGCCACAAGCGCCGCGGTGCGTCCGCTGCGGGAGCGGTACCCGTATATTCCCATCGTCGGCATTGAGCCTGCGGTAAAGCCGGCAGCGCTGGCAGGAGACAGACAGCGGGTGCTTGTGATGGCGACGCCCGTCACGATCCGGGAGGAGAAGTTCCGGCAGCTTATGGCGGCCTGGGAGGATCGGGCCGAAATCATTCCGCTGCCGTGCCCGGGACTTATGGAGTTTGTGGAGCGGGGGGATCTGAACGGGGATGATCTGCTCGACTATCTGACAGAGCTTCTGCGGGATTACCGCGGCGGCGCGGTGGACTCCGTTGTGCTGGGCTGCACCCACTACCCCTTTGCGAGAAAGCAGATCGGGCGGGTGCTCGGGGAGCAGGTGAAAATCTATGACGGCGGAGCGGGCACCGCGCGGGAGATGCGCCGCCGGCTGGAGGAGAAGGGGCTTTTGCGGCAGGAGGAGCGCAGGGGCTTTGTGACCTTTGAGAACAGCTCGGAGGATGATGGAAAAATAAGGCTCTGCAGGCAGCTTCTGGAAATGGAAATATGATTTCTTTATGATTTATATGGGAATTATAATCTTTCTAAAATAAAAATAAAGTTTTTGACTGCTGATTTTAGAAATGTTTTTTAAAACGGACATACTACGGACACAATTTAAGCATATACTATGTCTTGTAAACGGAAGTGATTCCTTTACATTATTCCCTTTTTATTTAATAAACATTTTCATAACTAAACTCCTCGAAGAGAAGCCATGTTGCGAGAGCACATGGCTTCTTTTCATTTACCGGGAATATTACTAAAATTTTTATAAATTTCTGCGTCAAATTCTGACATATTCATGATTTATCTTTTTCCTTTGCAGGTGTAAAATAACCGAGGATCATTATAGAGGAGGAGAGAAGTATGTTAGTAGCAAGAATTATTGCGGTAGCCATATTTGTTATCATGTTCCTGCTGATTATCATGGAAAAGATCGAGAAGCAGTATATCACTCTCGGCTGCGCTGTTCTGACGCTGGGGCTGGTGTTCGGCGTGGGAATCGGTCTGATCGGCAAGGATGCGGTTATGATGAAGTCGGCGATTTTTGACACGCTCAATCTGCAGAGTATTTTTACGCCGGAGTTCTGGTATGCGGCGGGTGAGACGGCGGAGGAGTCCAGCGGCGTCAACTGGGCGACGATTTTTTTCCTGCTGGGCATGATGGTTATGGTGGAGGGCATGGCGAGAGTCGGCTTTTTCCGCTGGCTGTGTATGCGCATCGCAAAGCTGGTTCGCTATAAGACGATTTCCATTTTTGTCACGTTTATGGTAATGTCTTTCGTGCTGGCGATGTTTATCGACAGTATTACCGTGATTCTGTTTCTTGCGGCGGTCACCATCGAGCTGTCGCAGCTGCTGAAATTTAATCCGGTGCCGATGATTATATCGGAAATTTTCTGCGCGAATCTCGGAGGCTCGGCCACCATGTGCGGCGATCCGCCGAACATTATTATCGGTACAGCGTTCGGCTACTCTTTCTCGGCCTTTGTTGTCAATACAGGACTGATTGCGGCGGTGTGCCTGGTTGTAATCGTATTGTTTTTTTATTTTGCGTTTCGGAAGGAATTTTCGGCGGCGGCAGACAGCAGTGTTGACGTTTCCGCAATGCCGAAGCCGGAGAGCGCCATTTTGCACAAAACCGGTTTTGCGGTGAGCACGGTCATCTTTCTGTTTGCGGTGGGGCTTCTTGTGACGCACGCCATGACGGGGCTTACGGTGGCGACAATCGGTGTGGGTATCGCCGTGATTACTGTGGCAACGACGGCGCTGATTGCGGGAACGAAGGGCGTTAAGGAGATACTAAAGCACGTCGACTATGAGACGCTGCTGTTTTTTGTCGGGCTGTTTGTGGTGGTCGGAGGGCTGGAGCAGACGGGGATACTGGTGCTGATCGCGAATTTTATCGAGGAGGTTTCCGGCGGCAACTTCTATCTGATGATTGCGATTATTATATGGGTATCCGGCATTGCCAGCGCGTTTATCGACAATATTCCGTTTGCGGCGACGATGGTTCCGGTGATCAGCTCCCTTGCCGCCAGCGCGGGGATTCCGCTGGAGACGCTGGCTTGGGCGCTTGCGATGGGAACGGACATCGGCGGTTCCGCTACGCCGATCGGCGCTTCCGCTAATGTTGTGGGCACGGCGGCGGCCGCTAAAGCAGGTCATCCCATCAGCTGGGGCGAGTACTGCAGAAAGGCGGCGCCTGCCACCATCATTGTTCTGGCCATGTCAACCGTGATGATTTTTGTGAGATATTTATAATATTTGTGTGAATAAAGGCGCTGAAATATGGATTTTTCAGCGCTTTTATTGTATAATAATTAATTATAGAAAGAAAACGGGCAGGGAGGTATTCGGTATGGGAAAACAGCGGATTGTTGCAGTCAGCAGAGAATACGGAAGCGGCGGACATTACATAGCGCTGCAGCTTGCAGAGCGCCTGGGGCTGTCGATTGTGGACTACGATGTGTTTTATGAGATGGCGAAGGAGAAGGGAATTGATCTGCATAAGATGAAGCTTACGACGAGTCGAAGCGAAAGCCGTTCATCCACAGGACGGTGCGGGGCATGAGCAACTCCCCGGAGGAGGCGCTGGCGCAGATGCAGTTTGATTTTATGCGGCAGAAGGCGGGCTCGGGAGAGTCCTTCGTCATTGTGGGGCGCTGTGCCAACGAGATTTTAAAGGAGTTCGACGGGCTTGTATCTTTCTTTATCACGGGAGATCTGGACGCGCGGGTGAAGCGCATTCAGGAGGTGCGCGGCTTTAACGAGGCGGATGCGCTGGCGGCGGTGCGCAGGCACGACAGGAGCCGCAGGGCCTATCACAACCACTACACGGACAAAGCATGGGGCGTGGCGCAGTACTACGATATGTGCATCAACAGCTCCCGCATCGGGATTGAGCGGACCATCGGGATGATTGAGACGTACATTCATGAGAGGTTTCACGATTAAACGGCACCCGGGAGGACGGTTTTTATGTCAGCCGTCCTCCCGGGTGTTTTTACATCTGGCGGCGGACGACGCGGTACTCGTCGCCGGAGCGAAAATACCGGCAGTCGCGGTAACCGGACTGGATAAATCTCGCCATGTCGTCCTCGTCCATATTTACGGAGCAGAAGTACGCCTCGTCTGTCTCGTCGTACTCGTTGTATGCGCAGTATTCGCAGCCTGTAAACATTGTTTCGGTTCCTTTCTTATTTCAAATCTGTATGCTTTTGTTTTCTACGCCGCGGGCTTTGTGAGCTTTCGTATCCAACGGTAGCTGCGGAAGCGGATAAAGGTCGGCAGCCCTTTGAAGATCTGGTCGGACTGTATGACGAGAACCACGGCTTCCACCGGCCATTTCCACCAGAAGGCGGCCAGAAAGGAGAGGGGCATGACGATGAGCCAGGTGCTGATCATGTTCATGGTCATGGTGAATTTCCCGTCTCCCGCGCCCTGGATGATGCCGAAGCTCACCGGCATCTGGTAGGACATTCCCACCATGACAACGCTCATGACAGCCATGAGGCTGACAGCCATCGACGATGCGGAGTCCGTCAGATTATAGCAGGAAATCAGCGGTCTGCGCAGCAGAAAGAGGGCGATTCCAAGCACGAGGCCGATGGCCACGTCGATGACGGACATGGTGCGGGCGTCGGAGCGGATGCGCTCTTTGTCCCCGCGGCCGATTGCGTTTCCGATCATGACGGCGGAGGGGGAGGACATGGCGATCACGATTACCTTCAGATACTGGTAGAAGGTGGTGGCCACGGAGTTTGCGGCGATGGCGTCCTCCGAGAGGTGACCGAGAATGGCGGTCTGCATCGGAACCGAGATGCCCCACAGCACCTGGGAGCACATGATCGGGAGGTATACCTTTGTGTAATCTCTGCGCAGTACAGAGTCTTTCTTAAACAGTCCGTTCTCCGCAAACAGGCGGAGTCTGCGGTCGAACTTAAGCAGGTAGACCAGTACGATCACAAGCTCCAGAATACGCGCGGCTATGGTGCCGACGGCCGCCCCCACAATGCCCATTTCCGGGAAACCGAACCGGCCGAAGATCAGCGTGTAGTTGATGGCGACGTTTACCACGAGGGAGACGACGGATATGTAGAAGGAGATGTTGACGATCCCCACGCTGCGCAGCGCCGACATCAGGACGTTTGTGACGATAAAGAGGGCGAAGGTCCACTGTACCGGCGCAAGGTAGCGCATGCCCTCCGCCACGATGGCTTCGGAGTCCGTAAACAGTTCAAGGAGCGGGCCCGGAATCAGGGAGCACAAAAGAAGGATGCCGATGCTTATGGCGATGCCGAGGCGCAGCGCGATGCCGGTCAGGGTGCGCACCGGCCCGCCGCGCTTTTCGCCCCAGTACTGGGAGGCGAGAACAACCAGGGCGTTTCCGACGGAGAGCGCGAACTGCTGCACCATAAAGAAAATCTGGTTGACGGTGGCCGCGGCGGAGAGTGCGGTCTGGCTGTAGCTGCCGAGCATCAGGTTGTCGGCCATGTTGACGCTGTAGGCCACGATATTCTGCAGTGCGACGACGGAGAGCATCCGAAAGAGCGTCCGGTAAAAGTCTCTGTCCTTTGTAAAAAAGCTTTCTTTTTCTGATCTGTATTTTGCTGTCATTGTTTTCTCCGGTCCTGTTTATCGGAACTGATTCTGGTCCGCATCGTAGCGGTAGTTGACGGCAGCCAGCTTTTCGATGATGGCCTGCGGGTCCGTCATGTGGGATTTTGCCAGCTCGTCGAGCGTTGCATACTGATCGCGCAGCTGCGTGTTGACGACGCTGAGAAGCAGAATCGGGTCGGTTGGTAATGTCATTGTGACAGTCTCCTTTCTGGTCGGTGTGTTATCGCTGATCTCCTGTAAAATGTCCAGAAGGTAGCCGCGGTACTCCGCCGCCACGTCCGCGGGCGCATGGATTACGGCCTTTCTGGAAAGCCCCGCAAGCCAGCCGAAGAACTGGGGGCTGACGGACACGGTGACGCGCACGAGTATGCGGTCGCTGCCCCAGGGACGGATGGCTGCTCCGGGGCCGAAGCGGTCGATCATGACGCCGGCAAGGGAGCTGTCGCAAAGGAGCTGCAGCGTCCGCTCGGTTCCGGCGAACATGCCGAAGGTTTTTCGGGAGTAGGCGGCGACGTCGATGGTCTCGTAGACGCCGCGCCCTTCCCGGGAGTCGCAGGCTGTCTCGATGCAGAGCATTTTGTCCACCCGGTAGTGCTTCATCAGCGCAGCGGCGGAGTCGTAGGCCACCAGGTAGTAGTTCTCGTCGTCGAAGGTTAAAAGCCAGGGGCTGACCTGGTAGAAGGCTCCGTTTTTTCGCAGCGTCCGCTCTTTTTTGGCATTCCAGTCAAAATACTGAAAACGCACCTGTACATTGCCGGCGATGGCGGTGTGGATGACGTCCACGCTGTAGTAGATGCTCTCGTTGACGGATTTGGCCCGGTCTGCCACCACAACCTGCCGGTGCAGCCTGCCGGCGTCCCAGTGGCTCGCAAGACCTTCCAGCTTTGCGATCAGCTCTCTGGATTTCTTTTCGGTGATGAATCTGGCGGACTGCACCAGATCCACGAGAAGCTTTACCTCGGCAAGCTCGAATTCACGGCTTGCCAGCCGGTAGCCGTCCCTCGGACCGTCCCCCTTTATAATGTCAAGGCCGAAGTCGCAGAGTGTCTTCAGATCGCTGTATATGCTCTTTCGCTCCGCGCGGATGCCGCGCTGCTCCAGATATTCGATGATCTGGGAGACGGTGACGGTGTGAGCCTCGTCGGTCTGTGTGCGAAAGAGCTGCTCGATGTGCAAAAGCTTCTGTTTCTGGTTGTCGGATTTGGGCATGACGGACTCCTTGTGGTTGCTGGAATGTGCCGGGGATCACAAAAGCGGTCATAAAGACATAAGATAGATCTGGCAT
>CATJJD010000126.1 GCA_949740385.1 uncultured Lachnospiraceae bacterium | reverse complement strand
GAGAACCACCACGAGCAGATAATCGACAGGGACACATGGGAGCGTGTGCAGGAGCTACGCAAGCAGCGCAAACGCCCTAACCGCTATGATGAAGTGGGTTTCCGTGCGTGAGCTCTGTGACCATGCGGGCATTGGAATCATGTTTGAGCATTTTTGAGCGGCACAGAGATTTCTGTCAGCTTCTGCATGAACGGGGGCTGATTTATCTGCTGAAGGATGTTATTTTGGACCTGGTGGAGTTAAAGCCAGAGCTGCCCGGGCGGGAGGCATACGCGAAGGCTTTTGTGGCCTACAGTCTGTACGGCTGGACGGAGGTGTGGTTTCAGAGGGGAATGAGAGAGTCCGCGGAGGAGATGAAGCAGCTGTTTGGCAGCCTGCGGTAATTGTTTGCGGTCATTGGAATCGCAGGGGCCGCGGACAGGGAAAAGCGGTTTACCCCTCTTCCTGTCCGTCCGCATCCACCCGAAAGATGCGGTTTCCGGCCAGCGTGAGCAGTACGGACAGCACGAACCAGAGCAGGGCGGCGGCTCCGTACCGGATCAGAAACAGGGTGAAATGGTGCTCCTTTTCCCATTCATTGTCGAATGCGTAAAATACGCCGTCCATGTCCGCCCCGTATTCCTCGCAGACCGCGGCAAGCTGCTTTCGGGCGGCGTCCGTCATTCCGGTCTTTTTTCCCACGGGGAGGGTAATGCTTTTTCCTGCCGCGACTGCGTCCGCCGCGCTCTGTGGGATCTGCGCCAGTATGAAGGTGTGGTCGGGAAGCTCCAGAAGATAATACGGATTGTAATTGCCCTGGAAGTCCAGACGGGACGTGCTGACTTCTGTCCTGCGGCGGCCAGCTGTTGTCCGGCCCCGGTAGGTGCGCGTGCCGAAACGGCTCACCCACGGCTTGAGGCTGTAAACGCCGGCAGGCACAATTCCCACAGGCTCCGCCGTCACATAGTCCAGGTCATAGAGAATTTCCGAGAAATCCGCAGCTCCCGTCAGTCTTGGAATGTCCGCGCCGGCTGCGGAGCCGGTGAAATCTTTTGTGCCGCCCTCCTCAATGTCGCTCATTGTGACCGGCGCCTCCTCCTGTCGGACCAGAGTCTCCGGGTTCAGCTTCAGGAAAAACAAAGCGGCGCACACAAGAGAGACGATCGTGCTGACGGCGGGAATCACTTTTTTTCTGATCATGGCGAAGGCCTCCTTAAATCCCTGTAGTAATCAAACATATATTCATAAATGCTCCGGGTCTGCGCCTCGTCTCCCCAGGACAGGGGCTCGTCCCCGTAGCTGAGAATCCGAAAGGGATCGATGTCCTGAAGCGTTCCCGGCAGGAGCCTCCATAAACGGTACATTCGATCTGCAAAGGACTGGAGATCGGTACTGCTTTCGTAAATTTCCCGCAGTCGCTCCATTAGAATTCTGCCGATTCGGTCGCCGTCCGGATCGCCGAAATCCATGTGATTTCTCACGTAAATAATCGATTTTTTCATATCCGTCTCCCATTCCAGCCAGAGCAGATGTTCGTTTTCGGGATCGGCGAGAAACTGTTCATCCAGCTCCTTTCGATACTCCGTCTCGGCTGCAAATCCCTCGCAGAACAGGATGGCGCAGACAAATAATTCTTCCATATCAGACCTCATCACAACGATTATACTACAGATTCCGGTGTATGAAAACCGCAATTTTGCGGACTGATAATGCGCTTTTTGGCTGCCGACGCGCAGTGGTGAAAACTGTGATTGACAAAACGACATCAGTGCCGTAAAATGAAATAAGAGACATTGTTGTCGCTTTTTGAAAGGAGTATACGCATATGACAGATTTTACATTGAGACCGTGGAGAACAGAGGATGCAGATGCGCTGGTTCGGGCGGCAAATAACCCGAATATCGCGAAAAATCTGCGAAACATTTTTCCTCATCCCTACACACTGGAATCGGCCAGGTGGTTTATCGGCGACTGCATTGCCTCCGCGGACAAACCGGTGATCAACTATGCCATCGAGGTGTCGAAGGCTGTAGCGGGCAGCATCAGCGTGTCGGTGAAGGATGACGTGTACGAAAAATCGGCGGAGCTGGGCTACTGGCTTGCGGAGGAGCACTGGCGGAAGGGGATTATGTCGGCTGCGGTTTCCGCCGTCTGCAGAGAGGCATTTGAGAGGTTTGATATTGTTCGCATTTTTGCAGAGCCGTTTGCGGACAACGCCGGCTCCAGGGGCGTGCTGGAGAAAGCCGGCTTTACCTGCGAGGGGATTATGCGAAACGCCGTGTACAAAAACGGGGAAATTCATTCCTGCTGCATGTATTCCGTTTTGCGGGAGGAAATCGGAGTCTGATATGGGGAGAAAAGGCGAGAAGACAAGGGAGGCCATTCGGGAACAGGCGTATCGGCTGTTTGCCGAAAAGGGGTTTAAGTCCGTCACGATGTCGGACATCTGCGAGAGAACCGGCCTCAGCAGAGGCGGACTCTACCGCTATTACGCCGGGACGGAGCAGATATTTTCGGAAATTCTCTCGGAGGAATACGAGATCGCGGACCGCATCGAAAGGAAGGAGCCGGCGGGCGCGATTCTCGACGACATGCTCTCTGCGATTTATGCCGAGATTATGGAGAAGGAGCGGTCGTTAAGCCTTGCGATTTATGAGTACGCCAATATGGGAAATGAACCGTTTTTCGCCGAGATCAACGAACGGGCAAAAAAGCGGTGGATCAGCCTGCTGGAATACGGAGCCGGGACAGGGGAATTTCGGGAGGTGGACACCGGGGCGGTCAGCGAGCTGATTCTCTATTACTATCAGGGGCTTCGCATGTGGTCGCGGGTGATTTCGTTTGATGAAAAGACGGCGGAGAACTATGAAAAGATGATAAGGCAGATTTTGCGGCGGGAGTGATAATTCTGAAATAAATTCCATTTTTTGACACCTCACAGCATAAAAAGGCGAGGTCGACCAGTTGGAGTACTGGTATTGATCTTTTCTTTTTTCAGAAGGGTATAGATCGCCTGCCCTTTTGTATAGTCCTTATTCTCTTTTGGAAAGAAGGAGCGACAGAAAAAGTTTCCGGGTGTAGTCTTTTGATCAAGGAAAATGTAAATATCCGTATTGTTGTGTTCTGTGGAAAGCAGATACTCCGCCTCAATGAGGGAGTGGGGCTGGAGCTTTTGACTGTAGCGAAAGATCAGGCTGTTCTTATCGAAGAGATTTTCAAGCTCCTTAAAAGGCTCCAGTCGCTTTTGAATGCCGGTGAAATACTGACTTTTTTGGATGTCGTCCAGGGAAATGTTTCCGGCGAGAATCCAGGAAAAAACTTTTTCACGATTTGCCCGGGACAGACGCAGATCATGCAGCTTATGTAAGCCTGTGAGGTGATGAAACTCCGAGGCCTCGAAACGGACGGTCAGCTCCAGGGACCTTCCTTTTCGCCCGATGATGATATGATAGTTAATTGTGAACAGCTGCTCAAACGCTCTGGCACAGACCTGTAATTCATCCATAGACTTCCTCCGTAAAAGAAAACCGTCCTGTTAATACAGGACGGTTCTGAGCATTTTCTTTCGGCTGATGCCTACTCCGGCTTGAGGTTTCACTGCACAACCCCTCTCGAAAGCTCCGCATAACAAGGCAATCCGGTACGCTGTTATGCCTCAGCGCCTGGACAGACACACGCCGTTGCCTGTCTTGTACTATTATTATATGAACCTTTCGCAATTATGTCAATGAAAAAATTTTTCTGAGATAAAGTTTCTCGTTACTATTCACAGCCGATTTTTTAGACATGTC
>CATJJD010000125.1 GCA_949740385.1 uncultured Lachnospiraceae bacterium | reverse complement strand
TTTGGACAGCAACGTCTTAAGCTCCTCCTCTGTCTCAGACAGTGAAGCATACCCCATTTTTGCATTTACGAGCTTGATTACTTCCCACAATATGTATCCAACTACATAAATAACAGCCAGGCTCTGTTCTCCGGTTACACTGCTGTGAACGACTTCATTGCAAAACAGCCAGCAGCAAAGAAGCGTCCCAATATTTGGCAGACAGGACAGAATCAGATTGACATTTCCTCTTGTCAGAGAAAAACGCTTTTCTTCCTGCGCCTTCTCCCGAATCAGCTCCCCCGCCTTTTGCTGCGCAAACGTTTCTCCACGGAAACAAAGAAACGTCAGTCTGGCACTGATATATGAAATTATTTTCTGCATCTCTTCCAGTCTTGCCGTTCGATAAGTCTGGTATGTCCGGTTCAGTTGTTTCTTTGTCCATAACTGGAATACAAACGAAGCGCCTGCAAAAACGATTTCAAAAAAGAATGCTTTTACCGATATACGCAGGGTATAAACCATTCCCATCAGAATGAACGCCATGGAATTCATTACTTTAAATATTTTCAGATAATGCTGATTACATATATTTTTAATATCCTCATTGACAACATTAATAATTCTTGATGTAATTCCACCTGTATCCATCATCCGGTCAATGTATCGCTGCTCAATTGAAAGCCGAAGCGACAGAATAAATCGATTCACAAAATACTGATGAGCGCAGAAAATACACATTGTAACGACAGAAAATGCAACAATACCGCCTGTCAAATACCATGTTCCCTGCCCTGTATGATCTGTCCTTAATTGTTCCGCGTAATTCAGCACTTCACTTATCAGAAAAGGAATTGCAACAAGCATTGACGAATACAGAATTCCTCCTGCGATTCCGAGTGTCAGATATTTTTTTTGATTTTTTGATAATGAAACCAGAAAATAATTTTTCATATTAATCCTTACATCCTTAATTTTTAAAGTAATGCTAATTTTTTTAATACTGTTTCAAAACAAACTTTGGAAATTTCACAATTCGCGGAAATTGGTTTATTTATTTCCCCATTTTCAATATAATAAGCTCCGATGCATCCCGAATGTCCTGAATGACATATTTTTTTTGCCCAGCATTTATTACAGCTCTCATTTTTATCAATTTTATTGCCTAAATAAATCTCTCTTTTATCGAAAAACATATCTGTACCGCTTATGACATTCCCCATGACAAATTTGCTTTCTTCATTAAACATAAAACAAGGATAAATATTACCGTTTATATCAATGCTTAAATCCCGAAAACCGGCTCCACAATAATAATCACTCCCCCTTTTATTTTTTAAAGTATAAATATTATATATAAAAATTCATCATTGTCTATAAATCCCAAATCTCCTGTTTCAAAATAATTGTTGACATGTGTTTTTTTCGATCTGTTTAAATAACCTCTCATCAGGGAATTACCTTTAACAATTATTTCTCCACATTCTTCCTCTATCTCTTCATTTATTTTAATCTCATAGCAATCTAACGCCTTACCCACTGATCCTGTTCTTTTATCATTTGTGCTTTCAACAGCAATTACTGTTCCGCATTCCGTCATTCCATACCCGATAATCAGATCGAGGTTATTTTTCATACAAAAAAATTCTGTTTCTTCTCTCAAAAATGCACCACCACAAATAATTTGATGAAGCTGGCCGATAACATTTTTTCCTCCCGTTACTTCAATCTGATTCTGAATAAATTCCACTATCGCAGGAACTGCTAAAATCGATCTGGTACCTGTTCTTCTGATCTTTTCAAAATTAACATTCCCTGTTTCAATACAGATCCAATTCCTGCAATAAATATTAGCCAGTATACCAACTGCCAAAGCGTAAGCATGATGAAAAGGAAGCGTTAAAAAAATCCCCTCTTCAAAAACAACTCTTCTGCAAAAGCTTGAAGCATTTTCCAACATTCCATCACTGGTAAGCATTACCCCCTTCGGCAATCCCGTTGACCCAGATGTATAAATTACAATATTATATTTATCATCCTGCACGTTCTCTGTTTCAGCTACATCCATTACACAGCCAAACAGAAACCCCTCATTATATTTTGAGCCTGCATTACTGCTATTAACTGTTGTTATCAGACTGTCCCGATTCTCCATGTATACATAAGAACATCCTGCCGCTTTTATCATATACCTGATCTTTTGTTCTGTTTCTTCCGGATCAATCAGCACCGCAATGTTATTGCTAAGTATTATAGAGAAAAAACATTTAATCCATGAATATGAATTGCCGGCAATCAGCGCAATGCTTTGGTCACAGATGCCTTCCAACTCACTCATACTTCTGTAAACATCATCTGCAAATTCACCAAAGGTAACCCTCCTGGTTTCTGTTTCTTCAAATATAAATGCAGTTTTATCGCTTGAATTTTTCTGCAAATTTGCAAACAGCTTTTCTATCAGCCCTTTTTCTCTCATTAATCTTTCTCCGTCTGCCTGTTTCTTCTAAAGAGTGAATTCGTAAAATTTTATTCACTTAATTATCTCTTACTGTTATTTATTATAACGATATTTGCACTATCTGACAGATAACTAATCAGAAACTTTTCAATTTCCATTTATGTATATTGTTAATTGTATTTTGCTTCAAAACAATTTATAATGATAGTGAATATATATCAAGGAGGTTCTTCTATAATGAGTATCCGCAACGCCGGCACCGCAATCCGCGAGGCCAGAGAAAAAGCCGGTTTGTCACGCGAAAAATTGTCCGACGGTATCTGCTCCGTCCAGTCTCTCTATCGCATTGAGACGGGCAAAGCGGGCGTCAGCCCCTCCACATTCCATGCCCTTATGGCTCATGCCGGCGCTCCCTGTGAGGTTCTGCCGGTTTTCGCAAACCGCGATGATTTCGACTGTTTTCTTGCACTCAGGCATGTTCGTCTGCACCTGGACGCATGGCAGCAGGGCGCAGCTTACGCCGAGTTAGAGAATGTAGAACGAAAGCATTGGGCAGATAATAAATATTATTATCAGGAATGGCTGCTGCATCACTGCAGGCTGCAATTCCGCTCGGGCAAAGCCGACCACCCGGCTGTCCGTAAGCTTATTCTGGAAGCGCTGCATATCAGTCTCCCTGACGCTGACTTATCGAACATTACCGGGCTGCTGCTCACGATCAATGAAATCGAACTGCTTATCCTGCTTGCACAGGAATCTCTGTACCTGAGTGACTGTGCCGGCTGCCTCCTGCTCTGCCGCCAGCTATCCGCATACATCAGCCAGTCAAAATTATCCGAACCGGAGAAGAATCAGCTCACAGGAGCACTGTCTGTTGTTGAGGTCAAAGGACTGATTGCTGCCGAAGAATACCAGGCGGCGCTGGAACACGCAAAGATAGCCCGCGACCAGATTATTTATCATTTTGTCGACAGTTCTTTATTGGAAATTACATTCCTGACCGGACTGTGTTACTACTATAATCACGATACGGAATCCGCATTTGATCTGTTTGAAACTGCAATCGTTTCCGCTCATGCACTCAAAAGTAACTATGCGGCCATCTGCATCGACTACATAAAATATAATACGACCGGTTCCATCCCGGAGGAGATACAGTCACTTGAACCGATCGTATCTCCTTCTTTTTCCATGCCAGTATACACGGACGAGCTTTCTCTGTCTGACGGAACCTATGACATTTTTTCTGCGGATGTTCTGACATTCGGCGCGCTGGTTCATATGCTGCGCACCGAACAGAAAATATCCCAGACCACACTGTGTCTGGGATTATGCAGCAAATCAAAATTGTCGAAAATCGAAAACGGAACGCTTCAGCCGGATTTGCTTCTTGCAGAAGCGCTGCTGCAGAGACTTGGGATCTCGGAACGAGAGTTCAGCTTCTGGGGAAATGCGCAGGGGGAACAGCTGAGCCACCTTAAATTTGAATTGATTTACAGCAGCAACCTCCCTTTATCCGAACAGAGAGCCATATTAAACCAGCTAAAAGAACTTTCCGATAATAACGACGTTTTGACAGAACAATTATATTTATTCAACTATGCGACGCTTCCTGATCCATCCATTGATAAACAGAAATTATCGGAAGCTGCTTTGTCATGTACTCTGCCGGATTTTGAGATCAGCCGGATTCATAATTACCGTTTGTCCTGGTCGGAACTGTCAATTTTAAATAATCTGGCTTTAACATATAAGGGAACCCTCCAGGATTATATTGGAATTGCCCATTTTTATCAGTTGGATAGCTATTATCGCTCCAACAATCTGGATCTGCTCCTTCTAATTCACACACATGCTGTTATGCTGCCTTTAATGATGCACAGTCTGTATTCCGCCGGACGATATAATGAAGCTGTCGATTATTTTGAGACTCACCCTTACGACATACTGATTTATACGCCAAATCTTTACACCTCCGCGCTGTTTTATCTGTGCCAGTGCTGCGGAGAATGCAAACAAAATGAGAAAGCCTGCCAATATGGTCGATATGCCTGTTATCTGGAAAAACTATCTGGACACGAGAAAAGTTCAACTATTCTGAAAAATTCTTTATCCGAAGACTTCGATCTTACTATTTAACGTTTCACCATATCCGCGTGCGCCTCTTCACTCAAAACCGAAATCCCGGAATCCATTGAAATCCCCCCACAATTCCAATGGATTCCCCCCAACAGCATCACACATACCATCCCCGTCATCAACATCTTTCTCAATTTGTTTCTCATAAAAATACTTCTCCTTTACTCTATATAGCATTTAAACCCATACATTTTTAATATACCAAAAACAAAAATATTTACAACAACAAAAATGGAAACCTTTTCGTTTCCATTTTTGTCACTATCTCGATTTTTTACAATCCAACGCACCTAACCGAAAGAATCATCTGACGCCGGCTTCTCACCGCAAAATCCAGCCTGCCTTACTCCAATTCCGCTCCCGACTGCACATACGCCCTTATCGTAACATTCCCCTCCACATCCTTCTCCGCAATAAAAATCATCCTATAGTCGGTTACGGATTCCGATGAGCCGCAGCTGATCTTCTGCACCGCCGTCCCGTCCACGAAATCCGCCTCACTGAAATACATCGTGCCGGCCATCTCGGTTCCGTCCTCCAGCGACACGCAGTAAGGAAGCTCATAGCCGCCGTTCGCCGTCTTTTCCACCGCTGTCCGGTCTATAACGCGGTCAGACACTGCGGCCTCCTTCTTCCACTCGCCGCTTCGAATATAATCCGCATACTCCGACGAAATCAACTGCTGCTCTGCATCTGAATCTGACTCTGAATCTGAATCTGACTCCGGCTCCTTCTCCGCCCCCTGCTTATCGGCATCCGGGAAGATGATCTCAAAATCACGCAGATATTCCTTCACCTTCTGCGAATCCGCCCTGCTCACATCCAGCGGCAGATCAAAGAGCAGATTCATCCCCCCATAATCCCCGTTCGGCGCGATCACGCCTGTGGCCGGATCGTAGCCGTATGCCGACATATCGTACATCATCGTGTTCATAACACACAGATACAGTCCCTGATCCGCAAAAATTTCCACGTTGTCGCACTCGACCAGCTGGTAGCGCACACCGTCAATCACCTTCCACGAGGCCGCCCCGTCCATCGTCATGGCATTGAAATTCACCGGATTATAGCCTTTGATCAGCGGCGATATGAAAAATTCTTCCGGCACGGCCGCATCATCTGTCCCGTCCGGCATCGGCGCGCCGTCCGCCCGCTCAATCGCCACGATGGCGTAGGTCTTGCTGCCGTCCGACTGCTGTGCGCCGTCTCCTGCCCAGCTGAGGTTCTCTCCGCTGGCCACGCCCATCAGCGTGACATTGTAGCCGCCCCAGGACTGCGTCTGATTGATCTCAATGCCGTCCCCCTGGGAAAATGCCTTCGCCATATTGTCCATATCAAACTGCTCCGCCACCTGACGGCTGTTTAAATAGTGTCCTGCCGCACCCACGCTGACGGTAACAGCCAGCACACACGTAGCCGCAGCAGCCGCTGCGATTGTCCATTTCTTATTTTTTCTCATTTCCTTTCTCTCCTTCCACTGGCACAGAACCTTCCGTTTAAGAGCCTCATCCGGCTCTGCATGCTGCTTCAGGGCATAGCTCAGAAGAATATCAAGATCACTGTCTTTTTTTCTTTCTCTGTACATACTCACAGCCCTCCTTCTTTCAAAGCATCCGAAAGCCCCAGACGCTCTTTCAGCATTGCCCTCGCTTTGTAGAGCCTGCTTTTGACCGTCCCCTTTGGAATATGCAGCGCCGATGCGATCTCCTCCACCGTTAGCTCCAGGGAATAGTACAGACAGACGGGAATCCGCTGTTTTTCCGGAAGCTCCGCCACGAGTCTGCGGATCAGAAGCACGCGGTCCCGCTGGTCTATGGCCTCCACAAGCTCATCCTCTGGAGTGCGGCCCTCCGACGCCGGATAAATCTCTTCCAGCTGCTCGTCAATAAAAGTCTGCGGACAGATCCGGTTCCTTCTCGCCAGCTTACGTCTCTGGTTTTTCCACAGCCCCACCGCAATTCCCAGAAGGTAGCTCTTTGGATTACTCTGCACATCAATTTTTCTGCGGCGCTCCGTGGCCGCAAGCATCGTCTCCTGGTACAGCTCCTGGGCCTCCTCGCGGCTCCTCGTAAGCTGCAGGCAAAACGTATACACCTCCGGCCCGGTATCCGTCACCATCTGCTCAAATTCCTCGTATGTCATAATTCCTCCGACGGGACATTCCTCATATGGAACATATCAAAAAGCTTTCTGACAGGTCAACCCCTACACCATTATGTTGTCATGAGAGGAGAGACGGTTCATTTTATGCATTTAAAAAAACGCTTACCTGTATCCGTAAGCGTTTTCATCCTCTGTACCGCAGCTCGCCGAATCTCGTCAGCCATTCATTTACAATCAGCTGCCGGTTATCCCGCACTGCCGTCAGTATTTTATTTAAATCAGACCGGCTTATATTCTTTGCGTCACTTTCATCAATCTCGACATCTCCGTTTTTCAGAATCCATATTTTGGGTGCGTTCGCAGACGGATTCCCTTCGGTAAAATGAATATGAATCGGCTCTGTCGGAACGCCCTCATTACTCCAAAAATAAAATCTGTATTTCATTAATTTAAATATCGTCGGCAAGATAAACGCCTCCCTGCTTCTCATATTTCATGATGCTCTTTCTGTTATCTCTGCAGAAATCGACCAGATCACGTATCTCATTATCATCAAAGCCCTCTCTGCTTACCACAAGCATCTTATTCAGATTAATGGTTGCATTTTTAAAAAAATAGATCGGATCAGGTTTTTCAAAATATACCATAATGTCAGGATTCCCTTCGTCCGTGACAGAATGCGTTACTTCTAAATCTTCTCCGAGCGTCATATACGGCACATATCTCATAAAGCACCTCCCATATTATCCCCAATGCGGTAAAATCCGCCGCAAAACCTGCGGCGGATTCCCGAAATCATTTTTTTACTTGCCCATCTCAGCCTTGAGCGCTGCGGTAAGCTGCGGAACGATCTTGTTCAGATCGCCCACCAGACCGTAGTCAGCCACATCAAAGATCGGAGCGTCCTCGTCCTTGTTGATCGCGATGATCAGGTCAGACTCCTCCATACCGGCCACATGCTGGATTGCGCCGGAGATGCCCACTGCGAAGTAAATCTGCGGACGAACGGTTTTTCCGGTCTGTCCTACCTGATAATCCTGTGCCAGCCAGCCGTTCTCAACAACGGCACGGGAGCAGGATACCATTCCGTTAAATACCTCTGCCAGCTCCTCAAGCTGCTTGAAGTTCTCCTTGCTGCCAACGCCGCGGCCGCCGGATACAAGCACCTTTGCATCCATAATGTTCTTCACATTGCCCACAGCCTTTACGACATTTAAGATCTCAACGTAGCGGTCGTTCTCCTCCAGCGTCGGAGCAAACTCGATCACCTCTGCTCTGCGTCCATCCTCCTTCGGAAGCTTCTGCATAACGCCCGGGCGAACGGTTGCCATCTGCGGACGGTTATCCGGACACGCGATTGTAGCGATGGTGTTCCCGCCGAATGCAGGACGGGTCATAAGAAGCTGATTGTGCTTCTGCTGATCCTCTTTGCCCGGTACCGGGTTGAGCGGGAAATCACCGATCTCAAGCTTCGTGCAGTCCGCGGTAAGGCCGGTTGCCACTCTCGCGGATACGGTCGGGCCGAGGTCGCGGCCGATTGCCGTCGCGCCGACCAGCATGATGTCCGGCTTATACTCGTTGATCACTGCGGTGAGCGCCTGCGCGTAAGGCTCGGTGCGGTACGTCTCAAGCAGCGGATTATCCACAACGATAACCTTGTCTGCGCCGTACTCGCCCAGCTCGTCTGCGAGTCCCTTAATTCCTGATCCGAGGAGCACTGCCGTAACATCCGTCCCCAGATCGCCTGCCAGTTCCTTTGCCTTGCCAATCAGCTCAAAGGCGATTGAGCTGAGCTTGTTGTCTACCTGCTGCGCGTAGATATATACGCCCTTGTATTCTT